>WOZT01000225.1:3584-11651 GCA_011620145.1 Gammaproteobacteria bacterium
CTGGATGAGCACCGTGTCGCTCATGCGCACCCAGGGTCGCCATTGCCCGGTGGCGTCGGTGTAGCCGCGCAGCATGCGGGGCGCCTTGCGATCCCGCTGCCAGGCGTTGAGCCGCGCGCGCGCCGCATGCTTCCAGGCTGGCGGCAGTTGCCGCAACAGCCAGGCTTTCATCGCGGGAGTCCCGCCCGCACGGCCGCGATGACATCGTCCACATCCGCATCGCTCAAGGCCGGCGACAAAGGCAGGCTCACCGTCTGCTGACCGATGCGCCAGGCGCTGGGCATGTCTTCCGGGCGCCAGCCCAGCCGCTGTTGGTAATAGGGGTGCTCGGGCAGGCTGAGGTAATGCACGCCCACGCCGATGCGTTGCGCCGTCATGTGTTCGAGAAAGGCGTCGCGCGTGCAACCGCAGCGCGCCGCATCGATCAGCAGCGTATAGAGATGGTGCGCATGGCGGGTATCCGGCTCGGGATCCGCCGGCCGGGTCACCGGCAGATCGGCAAAGGCCGCCTGGTAACGGTCCCAAATGGCGCGCCGCCGCAGCCAGGATGCCTCCACCCGTGCCAACTGATGCAGCCCGATGGCGGCCTGCAAATCCATCATGTTGTATTTGAAGCCGCACTCCACCACCTGGTAGTGGCGATAGCCGCTGTCGGAAAAGCGCCGCCAGGCATCGTGGCTCATGCCGTGCAGGGCCAGCGTTTTGAGCCGCGCCGCATCCTCGGGCCGGCGGGCGAGGATCATGCCGCCCTCGCCCGTGACGACGTTCTTGGTGACATAGAAGCTGAAACAGCCGAAATCCCCGAAGGTCCCCGTCGGCCGGCCGTGATAGCTGCTCTCGATGGCGTGGGCGCAATCCTCGATCACCCGCAGATCATGCTGCTGCGCCAGGGCCATCAGCGGGTCCATGGCGCAGGGCCGTCCGGCAAAATGCACCGGCAGAATCGCCCGGGTGCGGGGGGTGATGCGGGCAGCAACCTCGGCGGGGTCGATATTGAAGCTGATGGGATCCACGTCCGCCAGAACAGGCGTCGCCCCGGCATGGAGGATGGCGTTCACCGTGGCGCAGAAAGTCAGCGGCGTGGTAATGACCTCATCCCCCGGCCCCAGGTCGGCCGCCAGCAGGCTCAAGTGCAGGGCGGCGGTGCAGGAATTGACCGCCACCGCCTGCTCGGCCCCCTTGTAGGCGGCAAACGCGCGCTCGAAGCGGGCCACCTTGGGGCCGGTGCCCAGCCAGCCACTGCGCAGGCTGTCCACCACCTCGTCGATTTCCGCCTCGCCGATCAAGGGCGCGCCGAAAACAAGAAAACGCTCACGCATCCGATCGACCCCGTCCGTCACCGCGCGCCCTTGCCGAACAACACCACCTCGACCGTGAGCAGGCAGATCATCAGGTCGAACAACAGGCTCTGGTGCTTCAGGTAATACAGATCGTACTGCAGCTTCTCCCGGGCGTCGGCCTCGGTGTCGCCGTAGCGGTAGTTGAGCTGGGCCCAGCCGGTCAGCCCCGGCGCGAGCCGGTGGCGCACATCGTAGAAAGGAATGCCCGCAGCCAGGCGGGCGACGAACTCGGGCCGCTCGGGGCGAGGCCCCACCAGGCTCATCTCGCCGCGCAGCACATTGAAGAGCTGGGGCAGCTCATCGATGCGGTACTTGCGGATCACCCGCCCCACGCGGGTCACGCGCGGATCATTGGCCTGGGCCCACACCGCCGCGCCGGCCTGCTCGGCGTCCACGGACATGCTGCGGAACTTCCAGATCGAAAAAGGCCGACCGCCCTGTCCCGTACGAAGCTGGCGGTAGAACACCGGCGCGCCTGCGCCATCCTCCAGGCGGATGGCGAGGGCGGCCAGCCCCATCAGCGGCGCGGCCAGCAGCAAGAGCAGCGCCGCCGCCAGGGTGTCGAACACGCGTTTTCCGTAGGGGTACAAGGCACTGCCAAAGCCGCCACTGGTATAAACCAGTGCCGAGGGATGCAGTAGATCCAGCAACACCTTGCCGGTTTCGCGTTCGGCAAAACCCACGGCGTCCGTAATGCGCATCCCCAAGGCGCGACAGGCCAGCAAGGCATCCAGCGGCAGCGCCCCGCGCCGATCATCGGGCGCTACCACGATCTCATCCACGCGCAGGCGCCGCGCCAACTCGACCAGGCGCGCCGGTCCCGCGCGCACGATGGGTCCCGACAGGCTAGCGGCCGGCTGGTCGGACGCCGTGCGCACAAAACCCACCAACCGGGACCCCCGTGGCGCGCCCAGCCGCACGAACAGATCCGCGGCGCGCTGCCCCGCGCCCAGCACCAAAACCCGGGGCTTGATCTGGGCATCGTCTCCCCAACGCTGGAACAGGACCTGGGTGGTGATCAGCGCCGGCGCCACGAACAGCAGCGTCAAGGCCATCACACCCCGCCCCAGATACAGATCTGGCAACAGGTAATACAGCAGCGCCAGCCCGGCCCAGGTGAGCCCGCAGGCCGCCAGCACCCGCACCGCGATTTCCTCTGGCCGCATCGGCACGAAGCGCTGGTAGAGCCCCAGGGCGTACATTGCCGTCACCAGGGTCAGGGACAGCGCCAGGATCTTGGGGCCGAGCGGACCGATGCTGGCCACGCCGGGCCAGCCCACATGAATGAAACGCAAGGACGCGGCAGCCAGCACCGCGACGGCGCAGAGACCCATCTGCGCCAGGGCAAGCGCCATGTAGCGGTCGTGAAAGGCATGCTTGATGGGGCGCAAGGGCATCATCCAGGAGGCGATCGGTAAGTTGCGACGGCACCGCCGCAGGGGAAAATCCGGCAGATTCTAGGGTGCCCCCCCGCTCCCCTCAAGCTCAGGACGCCCGCGTCGTGAGGCGCAGCATCTCATCCACGGCCGATTCCAACTGGCGCAGGCTGGCGCATTCACGCACCACATGGCACAGCGGCTTGTAGGTGGCGATGATCGAATCCCCCGTGTTCCAGGTGACGAAGGGCTCGGGATTGAGCCAGATCAGGTGCCGGCTGCGCTGGGCAATGAGTTTGAGCAGGTCGGCGCGCGGATCGCTCAGGTTGTTGCGCGCATCCCCCAGGAACAGCACGGTGGTGCGCGGCGTGAAGGCATCGAGATGCCGCTCCACCAGATGCGCCAGGGTGCGGCCGTAGTCGGTCGGCCCGATGGGCGCCGCCGCCTGGGCCGCGTCCAGCGCCGTGGCCACCGGCTGATGCTCGAAGATGTCCGTGACCTCGACCACATCGGCGCAGAAGGTGAAGCTGCGGATGCGATCCATCACCTCGCTCAGGGAATGCAGAAACAACAGCAGGAAGCGGGTGTAGTCGGCCACCGAACGGCTGACATCGCAAATCACCACCACGCGCGGCTTGTCCACCCGCACCCGGCGCCAATGAATATTGAACAGGTTGCCGTCAAAACCCATGTTGCGACGCAAGGTGCGGCGCACGTCGAGCTGGCCGCGATGGGCGCGCTTGGCGCGGCGGGCATGGACCCGCGCCAGACGCCGGGCCAGACGCTGCACCAGTTCGGTCATGCGCGCCGCGTCTTCCTCTTCCAGCTTGTTCAGGCGGCGCTCGCTCAGCGCCTGCTCGCGCAGCGCCTGACCCGAGGCCCCGGTATAGAGCGCCACCTGCTGCTGAACAAAGGTCTTCATCTGGTCAATCAGGTAAGCGCGCCCCTCGCGCAGGCGCCGGGCGCGGTCGCTGCCGCCCTGGCCGGACCGTTCCAGTTGCGCCAGCTCCTGATCGAGCCGGTCGAGCCCCATGCGTGCCATGAGCCGCTGCATCACGATGCCGCGCTGGGTGAACAAGGTCATCTCGCTCACGCCGACCTCGCGCACCGCCTCGCGCAGCGCCGACATGAGCCCGGCCCGATCACCGGCCAGCAGCCGCTCGACCAGCGTGGCATCCTCGCCAGGCGCATCCCCTGGGGCTTCCTCGGCGCCGGGCAAAAACTCCTGATGGGCCGCATCGGCAAAGATTTCGGCCGTGAAGTAGCGGTCGAAGGTGTCGAAGAAACGACTCTTCTCGTCCACCGTCTTGGCCAGGGTCACCCCCAGCCCTTCACGCAGCGCGTCGCGGTCGCCATAGCCGAGAAGACGCACCACCTCATGGGCCTCCAGTGCCTCGGCCACCGACACCCGCACCTCGGCCCCGCGCACCGCCTGGATGAAATCGGACAACACCCGGTCCATCGGCTCAGCCCATCATTTCGGCGCGCGCGTCATGCAGCAGGGTGGTCACTTCCTGCTCCACGCGGCGGATGTCCTCCTCGAACTTGAGGAACACGCTCAGCGTCTCGCGCACCATGCTTTCCTCCAGGGCGTTGGCATGCAGCAGGACCAGCACTTTTGCCCAATCCACCGTTTCGCTGACCGACGGATGTTTCTTGAGGTCGACGCGGCGGATCCGCTGGATGAAGGCCACCAGTTGGTCGCGCAGCGCGATCTCGATGCCCGGCACGCGCACCGCCACGATGCGCCGTTCCAGGTCGGCGTCGGGGTAGGGAATGTACAGGTGCAGACAGCGCCGCTTGAGGGCGTCGCTCATCTCGCGGGTATTGTTGCTGGTGAGCAGCACGAACGGCCGGCGCATGGCCACAATGGTACCGATCTCCGGCACCGTCACCTGAAAATCGGACAGGATTTCCAGCAGCAGTGCCTCGAACTCCTGGTCAGACTTGTCGACCTCGTCCACCAGCAGCACGCAGCCATCGGGCTCCTGCAGCGCCTTGAGCAGGGGGCGGGGCTCCAGGAAATGCTCGGAGAAAAACACGTCCTCATGGGCATGCAGGCGGGCGGTCGCGGCCTCCAGCGTCTGCGCGTCCCCCATCACCTCATGCAGCTTTTCCTTGAGCAACTGGATGTAGAGCAGTTGCTTGCCGTATTTCCATTCATAGATGGCCTTGGATTCATCCAGCCCCTCGTAGCACTGCAAGCGCACCAGCGGCTGCTCAAGGTAGCGCGCCACGGTCTTGGCCAGTTCGGTCTTGCCCACGCCCGCCGGTCCCTCGACCAGGATGGGGCGGCCCAAGTGGTGGGCCACGAAGAGGCAGGTGGCGATGCGGCGACTGCAGATGTAATCCATCGCCGCGAAATCGCGCATGATGGCATCGACGCTGGCAAAACGTTCGGAATCCACGGGTTCACACTCCCTGTGTGCTGGTTTGATTGATCAGAGACCGGCCCAGCCGGTCATGGCCGCGGGTTTGGCCCCGCAGCAGGAAAAACGCCATTTGCTGCAGGGCGGCCACCGGCTCGCGCGCCACCCCGGCTTCCCTGGCCTGCGGCAGCAACAGGTCCTGGGCGGCCTTGAGCTGCCCCAGCGCACCCGTCAACACCGCTTCGAACCGCGCGTCCGCCTCCGGATGGCGCGCCAGATGGGCCAGCGTGGCCCCGAGCGCCGCCACCGGGGCCATGGCCTCACCCAGTCGCGCGGGCACGACCGTCGCCGTGGTGGCGATGGCATCCCCAAGACCGCCAGCCAGCCCCAGCGCATAGGCCAGCAGCAGACCCTGTTCGCGCAACCGGAACGGGCGGGCGAACTGCTCCAGCGCCCTGCCTTCCGCACCCAGCAGGGCGGGCGATGCGAGTTCCACCTCGGCGAACGTCACCCGCGCATGACCCGCCATCGGGCCCGACAGGGGTTCGATCGTGACCCCCGCCGCCGTGCGCGGTACCGCGAACACGGAGAACTGGCGCTGGCCCGATTGTTCACCGGTCACCGCCAGTACCAAGAACACAGACGCATCCAGGCCGTGGGTAATCGGCGCCTTGACACCCGACAGCCGCCAGCTTTCCCCGCGCCGTTCGGCCCGGGTCGCCAGATGCTTGGGGTTGGCGCCGATTTCGGGTTCGGAAGTGGCCACCGCCGCCAAGGCCTCCCCGCTCAGCAAGGCATCCCGAATGTCGCTCGGCGCGTCGGCCTGTCCGAAATAATGGTGCACGACCAAGGCCTCGAATAGCCCGGCCACCGCCAGCCCCGACGGCCAGGCTGCTCGCCCCAGACGCTCGGCCAGCGCCCACAGGGCCGCCTGATCCCCGCCCCGGCCACCCAGCGCAGTGCCCACGGCAATACCGGGCACGCCCTGGGCCGCCGCAGCGCGCCACCACGCCCAGGGAAAGCCCTGCTGCGATTCCGCAACTGGCGGCAGATGGGCCGCCATCTCATCGGCGAGAGGCGAATCGAGCCAGCAGCCGGCGGATCGGGAAACGGACGATGACAATGGGCAGTCCTGCGGGGGCTATCAGTTTGCAAGCACAAACTTTGAGCCTATCAAACCCCCTCCCCTGAGACCATCAGCAAATGCCCCATTGGATGCGTGATGTGCCGGGGTCGATTAGAATTGCGGGTTCTCAATCCATCCCCTTCGATCGGGTCCAAGGAGTCGCCCATGGCGCATAACGAACGCAGCCGCATCATTACCCAGGGCGCCCAGCGCAGCCCCAATCGCGCCATGCTGCGCGCCGTTGGCTTCAAGGATGGCGATTTCAACAAGCCGGTGGTGGGCATCGCCAACGGCTTCAGCACCATCACCCCCTGCAACATGGGCCTGAACACCCTGGCCACGCGCGCCGAATCCGCGCTGCGCGAGGCGGGCGTCATGCCGCAGCTGTTCGGCACCATCACCATCTCGGACGGCATTTCCATGGGCACGCCGGGAATGCGCTATTCCCTGGTCTCGCGCGAGGTGATCGCCGACTCCATCGAAACCGTCTGCAACGGCCAGCTCATGGATGGCCTCATCGCCATCGGCGGCTGCGACAAGAACATGCCCGGCGCCATGATGGCCATCGCGCGGCTGAACATCCCCGCCGTCTTCGTCTACGGCGGGACCATCAAGCCAGGTCATCTGCATGGCCGCGACCTGACCATCGTCAGCGCCTTCGAGGCCGTGGGCGCCTATACCGCCCACAAGATTGACGATGCGGCCCTGCTGGACGTGGAACGCCATGCCTGCCCCGGCGCCGGCGCCTGTGGCGGCATGTACACCGCCAACACCATGTCCTCGGCGTTCGAGGCCATGGGCATCAGCCTGTCCCACTCCTCCACCATGGCCGCCGAGGATGGCGAGAAAGCCGACAGCGCCGGCGCCTCGGCCCGCGCGCTGGTGCGCGCCATCGAGCTCAACATCCGCCCCCGTGACCTGCTGACCCGCAAGGCGTTCGAGAATGCCATCGCCGTGGTCATGGCCATCGGCGGCTCCACCAACGCCGTGCTGCACCTGCTGGCTATCGCCCGCGCCGCCGAGGTGCCGCTCACCATCGACGATTTCGAGGTCATCCGCCGCCGCGTCCCGGTCTTGTGCGACCTCAAGCCCTCCGGCCGCTTCGTCACCACCGAGTTCCACCGCGCCGGTGGCGTGCCACAGGTGATGCGCATGCTGCTGGATCATGGCCTGCTGCATGGCGACGCGCTCACCCTGTCCGGCCAGACCCTGGCCGAAACCCTGGCCGAGGTGCCCGCTGAGCCTGATTCCAACCAAGCGGTGATTCGGCCCTGGAGCGATCCGGTTTATGCCGAAGGACATCTGGCCGTGCTCAAGGGCAACCTCGCCCCCGAAGGCGCCGTCGCGAAGGTGTCGGGCATCAAGCAACGTCACCTCACCGGCCCGGCGCGAGTCTTCGATTCCGAAGAAGCCGCCATGGCCGCCATCCTGGACAACCAGATCAAGGCCGGCGATGTGGTCGTGATTCGCTACGAAGGCCCCAAGGGCGGGCCGGGCATGCGCGAGATGCTCTCCCCCACCTCCGCGCTGATCGGCGCTGGATTGGGCGACAGCGTGGGCTTGATCACCGATGGGCGCTTCTCCGGCGGCACCTATGGCCTGGTGGTCGGCCATGTGGCACCGGAAGCTGCGGTCGGCGGCCCCATCGGTTTGTTGCAGGAAGGCGACCAGATCACCATCGACGCCGACCACCAGCGCCTGGACGTGCATCTGGAGGAGGCCGAACTCGCCCGGCGACGAGCAGCCTGGAACGCGCCCACGCGGGAGGAGAAGCCCGGCACGGTACTGGCCAAGTACGCCAAGCTGGTTTCCAGCGCCAGTGAAGGCGCCATCACCGGCTGAGGCAGCGGCTTGCA
>WOZT01000295.1:0-5053 GCA_011620145.1 Gammaproteobacteria bacterium
GCTACACCAGCTTCTGGCCACCTCGCGCCAGACGACGTCGGTGCTGTCGACCTGGACCGGCACCACACCATAGGAAAAGCACAGATCCTGGCAGGTTTTCTGCGCGCTGCTGAACGCAATGACCCGACAGGGGAACTTGAAGCAGGCGAGTCGGCGGGCCGTCGCGCCGCTGTCGGTGGGGGCAATCACCACCGGTGGGCGGATTTTATGGACCAGGTCGGCCAGGTCAGGCGCCATCAATTCCTCGACCCGCGCGGTCTGGCGTTTCCCGGATTCCAGCCAGATCGGCTCGATCGGCGGCCTTGCTTTTTCAGTAGCCAGCGCAATGCGGGTCAACATGCGCACCGCCTCGACGGGGAACTGACCGATGGCTGATTCTTCCGAGAGCATGACGCAGTCGGTGCCATCGAGAATGGCATTGGCCACATCGGTGGCCTCCGCCCGGGTCGGGCGGCGGTTTTCCACCATGGATTCCAGCATCTGGGTGGCGGTGATGACGGGACGGCCGAATTGTTTGGCGCGGCGAATCAAGGCCTTCTGGGTCACGGCGATGGATTCGATCGGGGTTTCCACGCCGAGGTCACCGCGGGCCACCATGATGCCGTCGGTCGCGGCAAGGATGTCATCGATCTCCCGCACGGCCATGGCCCGCTCGATCTTCGCAATCAGAAAGGGATCGTAGCCCAGGGCGCGGGCTTGTTGACGCACCTGGCGAAGATCTTCGCCGCGCTGTACGAAGGAAACGCTGACCGCATCGACCCCGGCTTCCAGGGCCATTTGCAGCAATTCCTCATCACGCGGCGTGAATGCACTTTTGCCGAGGTCGATTCCGGGCACGTTCATGCCGTTATGGGACAGCAGCGTGCCACCCACCTGGACTCGACATGCAATCTGGCGGTCCTTGATCGACAGGACCTTGAGTTGGATGAAGCCATCATTCAGATAGATGATTTCGCCAGGGTTTACGGCGTCCACCAATCCCGGGAAATCGTAGGGAATGCCCTCCGCGCCGCCGGTTGCTCCCTCGACCAGATTCACCCGCTGATCGCGGGCCAAGGTGACCGGAGACGGTTCAAGTCGCCCGACCCGCATCTTGGGGCCCGGCAGGTCGGCGAGGATCGCCAGCCGGTAACCTGTCTGGCGACTGGCTTCCCGCAGCCGTGCGATGGTTTCGCGATGACCATCGGCATTGCCATGGGCCAGATTGAGCCGGGCCACACTCATGCCGGCTCGCAACATGCGCTGCAAGGTGGCGGGGTGGCGGGAGGCAGGGCCGATGGTGCAGACCAGTTTGGTATGCGCTTGGGGCAGGGGCGGACGGGGCATGACGTTCTCCCGGATGGCGCGAATGGTCTGTGGGCAGTATACCCACATGGTCGGCCCGAAAAAAAACAGGGAGGGAAAATCCCCTCCCTGTTCAATGCGCCATCTTTCCGGAGAGCGGGAGGATCGCCGGCGCGAAGTACAGAACCCCCGCCATCGACTCCTCCCGTGGAATAGCCTAAAGCGTGGGAGGTCTTGGGAAATTGATTTGCATCAAGGGGAGAGTCGATCCCCTTGGGTGACAATGAGCCATCCCTCCGTTTTGTCCGAGTGCTCACCCATGTCATCGACCCCTGATCGCCATCCCGTCTTGGCTGCCCGCTCCATCCGCCGGACCTGCGTCAACTGTTCCTTGAGCGAATTGTGCGTTCCGGTGGGGTTGGACGTCACGGATATGGAACGACTTGATCAACTGGTGGAACGTCAGCCTCCCTTGGATGCGGGCGCTCATCTGTGTCGGGTGGGGGAACGCTTCACGACCCTCTACGCCGTGCGCTCGGGTTGTTTCAAGAGTTATCGGATGGATAGCGAGGGGCGCGAGCGGGTGTTGGCCTTCCATCTCCCCGGCGAACTGATGGGACTGGACGCGATCTATCCCGGGGTTTACCAGTCCAACATCGTCGCGCTGGATCTGGGTGGTGTGTGCGCCTTGCCTTACAGCGAGCTGAGCCGTCTGGCGACGCAGATTCCCCGGTTGCAGGAGCAGATTTTCCGTTTGCTGAGCAAGGATCTTTCCGCCTACGCCTGGTTGGCCGGGGACTACAGCGCCGAAGAGCGGGTGGCGGGATTCCTGCTCGATTTGTCCAACCGCCAGCGGGAGCGGGGTTATTCGGATCGGGTATTCAACCTGGCCATGCCCCGCCGCGATATTGCCAACTATCTGCGTCTGGCAACGGAAACGGTGAGCCGGGTGGTCACCCGCTTCGAACGCGATGGCTTGATCCAGACGGAGCGGCGCGAGGTCCGGTTGCTGGATCTGGAAGGACTCAACGCGCGCGCCAATCATTGTCTCCAGCCATTGGGGTAGCGCGCCCCGCCCCGCCGAGAGGCGTGATCCCTGCCGGATCATGCGGATCAGATGAGCCGGGAATGCCGCAGGCTTTCGCCGTTTCGCTTCAGGTAGGCATCGAACGGCAGGGCGATCGCTCGCAGCAAATAGCGTCCGCGCGGCGTGACTTCCAGTGCTTGAGGGGTGAAGCGCACCAGACCATCGGTCGCTGCAGTCTCCAAGCGCAGCAGTTCCTCCGCGAAGTAGGCTGCAAATTCGACCCCGTGGCGGGCGCGGATGTTGCGATAACAAACCCGACCCTGACACATCAGCGCCTGGATCACTTCCTGGCGCAAGCCGTCTTCCCGCGTCAGGGTGATGCCTCGGCGAACGGGTAAGGCGCCGTGATTCAGGCTGGTCTGATAATCCTGCAGATCCTTGGTGTTCTGGGCATAGCAGTGGCCAATCTGGCTGATGGCGCTGACACCCAGGCCGATGAGGTCGCACCCCCCATGGGTCGAGTAGCCCTGGAAGTTGCGGTGCAGCGTGCCCTGCGTCAAGGCGTTGGCCAGGGGATCGTTCGGCTGCGCAAAATGATCCATGCCGATGTGGACATAATCTGCCTCGGTAAGCCGCTCCACGGCTTGCTCCAGCAAGCGGATCTTAAGGCTTGGGTCGGGCAGGGCGCTGGCCGGGATCTGGCGCTGGGCCTTGAAGCGCTCGGGCAGATGGGCATAGCTATATAGCGCCACCCGATCTGGTTGCAGGGTCAGCACCTGATCCAGCGTGGTCTCGAAGCGCTCTGGATGCTGATGTGGCAGGCCATAAATCAAATCCAGACTGACCGAATCAAAACCTGCGGCGCGAGCTGCCCGGACCACGACCTCGGTTTCGGCATAACTCTGGCGGCGGTTGATTGCCGCCTGCACGACAGGGTCGAAATCCTGCACGCCCACGCTGAGGCGGTTGAATCCCATTTGCCCCAACAGCATGACTCCCGCCGCATCCAGGTTGCGCGGATCCGCTTCGATCCCCATTTCCACCTTGGGCGCGAAATCGAAGTGGGCGCGCAGTCTGTCCATGACACGCGCGAGCTGGTCCGAGGCGAGGAAGCTTGGGCTGCCGCCGCCGAAATGCACCTGCACCACCGGTCCCGATTGCTCCAGCAGCGCCGCCTTGAGGGCGATCTCCCGTTCCAGCGCCTCCAGATAATCCTGGATGGGGCCAGGCTGACGGGTGATCTCCCGGTGACAGCCGCAATAAAAGCAGGGGCTGGGACAAAAAGGAATGTGCACATACAGCGACAAGGGGGCGTCTGCCCGGGTGCACAGGACGCGCTGATAATCGCCGGGACCGAAGCCGGGGTGGAAATGATCCGCCGTGGGATAGGACGTGTAGCGAGGGGCGCGAGTGTCGTAACGGCGAATCAATTCCGCATCGAACACATCGGTAATGGCGGTGGGCATGGCGGAACTCTCCCCGGGAACCTGCAGGGGAGGATAGCGCTTGGGGCCAAGGGGGCAATGACTTGCGTCAAAAATGCCGGGAGGATCCTTTTGGGAATCTCCCGGCAGGGGCTCACTCGCCGTGACGGGCGAACACCAAAGAGGCGTTGGTGCCGCCGAAACCGAAGCTGTTGGACAGCACCGTGTTCAGCCGGGCGCCGTCGCGACGTTCCCGGACGATGGGCAACCCTTCGGCCTGCGGATCCAGGCGCTCGATGTTGGCCGAGGCGGCGATGAAGTTTTCCTTCATCATCAGCAGGCTGTAGATGGCTTCATGCACGCCGGCAGCGCCCAGGGAATGCCCCGTCAGGGATTTGGTCGATGCCAGGGGGGGCATGCGTTCGCCAAAGACCTCACGCAGGGCTTCCAGCTCGCGTACGTCACCGACCGGTGTGCTGGTGCCGTGGGTGTTGATGTAGTCGATGGGGGCGTCCACCGTGGCCAGGGCTTGGCGCATGCAGCGCACTGCGCCTTCTCCCGAGGGCGCCACCATGTCATAACCATCGGAGGTGGCGCCGTAGCCCACCAGTTCGGCATAGATCGGGGCGCCACGGCGCAGGGCATGTTCCCGCTCCTCCAGTACCACGATGCCGCCACCGCCTGCGATCACAAAGCCATCGCGGTCCGCATCATAGGTGCGCGAGGCTTTTTCCGGTGTCTCGTTGTATTTGCTGGACAGCGCGCCCATGGCGTCGAACATGAAGGACATCGTCCAATGCTCTTCCTCGGCGCCACCGGCAAAAACGATATCCTGCTTGCCCATCTGGATCTGCTCTGCGCCGTTACCGATGCAATGCGCACTGGTGGCGCAGGCCGAGCTGATGGCATAGTTGATGCCCTTGATTTGGGCTCCGGTCGCGAGACAGGCGGAAACCCCGCTGCACATGGCCTTGGTGACCATGTAGGGGCCGACACGGCGCACCCCCTTTTCACGCAGCGTGTCGACGCCTTCCTGGATGCTCGAGTGGGACGCGCCACCCGCGCCAACAATCAGGCCGGTGCGCACATTGGACACCAGATCGGGTGGCAGCCCCGCGTCCTGAATCGCTTCCTGCATCGCAAGCCAGCCATACGCATGGCCGTTTGCCATGAAACGCATCAGCTTGCGATCGATCAATTCCTGCACGTTGAGCTTGACCGAGCCAGCCACCTGCGAACGCAGGCCATGGTCGGCGTATTCCTGCTGAAAGGAAATGCCGGAACGCCCCTCAATCAGGCTCCTGAGCACTTCCGCCTT
>WOZT01000295.1:5153-7778 GCA_011620145.1 Gammaproteobacteria bacterium
CCGCAGGCCAGCAGATCTTCAAGTTCCAGTGAAGAGGGTCTCACAGTCGGCTCCAGGGTCGCGACACCTTCCCCTTGAGGGAAGGAAGTTAAAAAGGGCTCATGCTTCCCTACCCCGGGATGAAAATCAAGGGGGGATTGACTCAGGATGGCGCAGTCAGGGCGCCAGGCGCTCCAGCGACCAGCTCTGATCGGCCCGCCGCTGGTAGAGCAGACGATCATGCAGCCGGTTGGGCCGGGCTTGCCAGAACTCGAAACGCAGGGGTAACAGGCGATAGCCTCCCCAGTGCGGTGGCCGCGGGATAGTCTGGCCAGCGAAGCGTGCGCTATAACGGTCAAGCCGGCCGTCCAGTTCTTCCCGTCCCTGCAGGGGGCGGCTTTGGGGCGAGGCCCAGGCGCCGATCTGGCTGTCTCGGGGCCGGGTCTTGAAGTAGGCGTCCGACGCCTCTGACTCCAAACGGCTGACGCTGCCTTCGATGCGCACCTGCCGAAGTTGTGCCGGCCAGTAGAACAACAGGGCCGCCACCGGATGGTGGCCCAGGTCTTCCCCCTTGCGACTGTCATAGTGGGTGTGGAAAACCAATCCTTCGTCATCGAATTGCTTGAGCAACACGATGCGGGCGCTGGGCCTGCCATCGGCACCGACCGTGGCCAACGCCATGGCATCAGGCTCGGGAGGGTGCAGGGGGCGGGCGGCTTCATACCAGTCGCGGAACAGGCCCCAGGGTTGATGGGGTGCACTGGATTCATCCAAGGGGGGAAGCATGGTCAAGTCGACAGTGCTCGGGATAGGTATGGGAAAGCGGGCGGGGGAGAGACGCCCCGCCCAGCAGGTTTCGGACTTCAGGCCGGCTCGAAGACCGGGAAGTGACGCCCTTTGGGCAGCTCTTCCCAGGCAAGCTTGACCTTCATGCCGACCTTGACGTTTTCCAGCGGGCAGTTGACCACATTGGTCATCATGCGTACGCCTTCTTCCAGTTGCACGATGGCCACCACATAGGGGACCCGTGCGCCCATGGACGGATTGCCGGGCTTGCGCATGACGCTGAAGGCGTAGATTTCGCCCAGTCCCTTGGCTTCACGCCATTCCACTGCGCCGGTCTTGGGGGAGACCACGATGGGCTCCCGGGGGTAGTGATAGTAACGTGCGGTTTCCGGGCTGTACTGCAAGACCAGTTTCTTGTCTTCGGTCGCCTTCCAGAACGGCTCGGCGTGGGGCGAGGTGCCCATCATCATGCGGCTCATAGCGTTTCCTCCGTACCCAGGACTACCGTGGAGCAGGCGGACAGGACGCCACCCACGCCGTGCGCAACCGCCAGCTTGGCGTCGGGCACCTGACGGGGACCGCATTCGCCGCGCAACTGGCGGGTGGCTTCCACCAGCAGGAACATGCCGTACATGCCCGGATGGGTGTAGGAAAGGCCGCCGCCGTTGGTGTTGGTGGGCAGGGAGCCGCCAGGGCCCAGCTTGCCATCTTCCACGAAGCGACCGCCCTCGCCTTTGGGGCAGAAGCCCATGTCTTCCAGCGACATCAACACCGTGATGGTGAAGGAGTCATAGGTCATCACCAGGTCGATGTCCTTGGGGGCGACGCCGGCCATGTTGAAGGCCTTGGGTGCCGAAACCGCGCCGGGGGTCACGGTCAGTTCGGGCATCTCCGAGATCATCATGGCGTGATCGTGGTGGGTGCCGACGCCCATCACATAGACGGGCTTCTTCTTCAGATGCCGGGCACGCTCGGCGCTGGTGATAACCACGGCGCCGGCGCCGTCGGTGACCAGACAGCAGTCATAGCGGTGCAGCGGGTCGCACACCAGCGGCGAATTCAGCACATCGGCGATGGACATCGCTTCCTGGTAGCGGGCGCGGGGATTCATCTGCGCCCATTGACGGGTGGAGACGGCGATCTGTGCCAACTGCTCGGAGGTGGTGCCGTAGAGATGCTGGTGACGGCTGGCGGCCAGTGCATAGGCCCCTGCGGGCAGCATGAGACCAGCCGGCATTTCCCACTCCAGAAAGGGCGGCGGGTTCTTGCGGTCGAAGGCGCTCATCATGGCGGCCATGCCGCCGGTCAGGCCGCCCTTGGAACGGGGTGTCTGGGCGTAGACCGAGACCGCGACTTCGCACAGGCCGAGCGCGATGGCAGCGGCCGCGTGCTCGACGTGGACCTCGAAGCTCGAGCCCCCGGTCATGGTGCTGTCGGTATAGCGTGGACGAATGCCCAGATGCTCGGCCAGTTCCAGGCTGGGCATCATCATCCCGGTGCAGAACAGCCCGTCGACATCGGACAGCTTGAGACCGGCATCTTCCAGTGCGGCGTGGATCACTTTGACTTCGAGCTCGCGCTCGGTGAGGTGAAGCTCGCCAGTGGGCGAGACTTCGTCCGCAGCGCCGACGATTGCCGCCTTGCCCCGCAGATACGTTGAGTCGTAGGCCATCGTTTCCTTGTCCCTTAGGATTGGGTGGATTTCACTTCCCTGTGTTCGATCGCCGCGCCCAACCCAATGGTTGGTGGGCCGCAGCCGGTGGGATCCGGCGTTGCGCTTCACCTCAGGATCAAGCGCGAAGGCTAGGAGATTCGCCACGCAAAGGCAATAGGAAAACGTCGGCCCGTGTTGTCGCAGAT
>WOZT01000295.1:7878-9879 GCA_011620145.1 Gammaproteobacteria bacterium
TCATGGCGTCGTGATCTGTGCAGCGCGGCACATCCCGTGGTGAGGGCTGTTAGAATCCGATGACCACCTCCCGGCGATGACTGAGCGCGATGACCGTGACGCACAATGCAGCAACAGCAGTTTCCCTGTCCGATCCCCGGGAACGCCTGCCCATGCTGGAGGCGGCCGTGGCCCAGGCGCTGGGCCGCGCGCGCGCGCGCGGCGCCGATGCCGCCCAGGCGGAAGTCGGCTTGCGCGTCGGCTACGCGGTCGGCGTGCGCTGCGGGGAGGTCGAAACCCTGGAGTACGAGCGGGATCGGGGCTTGGGCATTACGGTTTATTTCGGCCAACGCAAAGGCGGTGCGAGCACCACCGATTTGCGCCCCGACGCCATTGATCAGGCGGTGAACGCGGCCTGTGATCTGGCGCGTCATACCGAAGCCGATCCTGCCGCTGGATTGCCGGATCCGGAAACACTGGCGCGGGTGTTTCCGGATCTTGATCTTTATCACCCCTGGGCGCTTTCCCCCGAGCAGGCCATTGATCGGGCCTTGGCGATGGAGGCGGCGGCGCTTGCCGAGGATGCCCGTCTCACGAATTCCGAAGGCGCGGGCCTGCAAACGGGACTGGGGTTGTCGGTATTGGCCAACAGTGCGGGATTCCTGGGCGTGCGCTGTGGGTCTTCCCACGGCATGGGCTTGAGCGTTGTGGCGGAAACGGGCGGTCAGATGCAGCGCGACGGCTGGTATGAAAGCGCGCGTCATCCGGATCGGCTGCCCATGCCCGAGGCCTTGGGCCGACGTGCCGCCCAGCGGGCCTTGGCGCGTCTGGGTGCACGCACCCTGTCCACCCGCCGCGTGCCCGTGCTGTTTTCCCCCGAGGTGGCCCGTGGTCTGATACGCCATCTGGTCGGTGCCATCAGTGGCGGGGCGCTATACCGGGAAATGAGTTTTCTGCAGGGCAAGCTGGGCCAGCAGATCATGAGCCCCAAGCTGCATCTGCACGAGCATCCCCATCTTCCGCAAGGCATCGCGAGCGCGGTATTCGATGGCGAGGGCGTGGCCACAGCCCCGCGTGATCTGGTGCGGGATGGCGTGCTCCTGGGGTATGTGCTGGACAGTTACGCCGCCCGCCGGCTGGGCCTGCGTACCACCGGCAACGCCGGCGGCGTGCACAATCTGATCGCTGCGCCCACGGTCACCGGGGGCGAGGCGGCACTGCTGCGCATGCTGGACACGGGGCTGTGGGTGACCGAGGTGATGGGGCAGGGCGTGAATCTGGTCACGGGGGATTATTCCCGGGGTGCCTCGGGTTTCTGGGTGGAGCGGGGCCAGGTCGTCCATGCGGTGGAGGAGGTGACCATCGCCGGGCATCTGGCCGAGATGTACCGCCAGATCGTCGCGGTTGGCGATGATCTGGACACCCGCGGCAGCATCCATTGTGGGTCCCTGCTGATTGAAGCCATGACGGTGGCGGGATCGGCTGCGGACTAGGGATGCGCGCAAGAGTCCATCCTCGCGCGATGCGCAGCGACGACGCGGGAAGTGGATCCCCAATTTCAGGCGGCATTGGGCTGGACGATCCCGGCCACAGCCGTCATTAATCGTCCGCAGCCAGCGGGTTTTCTCGACTGGGAGGCCAAAAGCCCATGGAACTTTATACCTATCATCGCAGCGTCGCCGCACATCGGGTGCGCATCATCCTGAACATCAAGGGCTTGTCCTGCGATTATCGGTTCGTCGACATTGCCGGGGACATGCTGCAGCGCTATCAATTCCGCGCCCTCAATCCGCAAGGACTGGCGCCGGTGCTGGTGGATGATGGCCATGTCATCACCCAGTCCATGGCCATCATGGAGTACCTCGAGGAGCGCTGGCCCGCCCGCGCCGTGTTGCCCAAGGACCTGTTGGGTCGCGCGCGCGTGCGCGCCCTGGCCCAGTTGTTTGTCTCGGATATCCAGCCGCTGCACAACCTGCGCGTGCTGCGTTACCTGCGCAGCCGGCATGACCAGGGCGAGGATCA
>WOZT01000295.1:9979-11501 GCA_011620145.1 Gammaproteobacteria bacterium
TAGGGTGTGGGCGAGGACATGGAAGGCTGAGTGGCGGCGGCAGCGGCAGTGAATACCATGGCCTCATCCTTCACGGCGCCATATCTCAGACTCAGAATGTCGCGCGCATAGTTCTGGTAAAGCTTCCAGGGCGCTTTCGACCCTTGCTTGGGGAACTTGTCGATGGCGCGCTGAATATAGCCTGATGAGAAATCGACAAACGGCAATTCGGTGATGGTCGGATCGTTGGTGTGCGGCGCGCAGTATTGGTAGCCGTGCTTGTCCATGTAGTTGATCAGGCGGCAGACGTACTGGCTGGTCAGGTCGCACTTCAGGGTCCATGAGGCGTTGGTGTAGCCGGTGGCTTGAGCCAGATTCGGCACGTCGCGGAACATCATGCCTTTGTAGGTCATGCTCTTGCCCGGCTCCCAGCGCTGGCCATCCACAGCGAATTCCACGCCGCCCAGAGGGATGAGATCGAGGCCCGTTGCCGAGATGACAATGTCGGCCTCGAGGGTCTGACCGGATTTCAACCGGATCCCGGTTTCCGTGAAGGTGTCGATGTGATCGGTGGCGATGCTCGCCCGCCCGGACCGGATGGCCTTGAACAAATCGCCATTGGCGGCGATGCATACCCGCTCCTCCCATGGGTTGTACTTGGGGTTGAAATGCACGTCCACATCACAGGCATCGCCCAGTTCCCGCTGCGCATGAAAGCGCAAGGCCTTGCGGACCAGGTTGGGCCAGCGCCGGGAGATCTGGAAGAAGAACATGGCCAGCCACACGTTCTTGAACCGATTGATCCCTGAGGCGATGCGGCCGGGCAGGCTCAGGCGCAATGCCTCGGTGATCGGGTCCCAGTCCGGCAGTCCGATGACGTAAGTGGGTGAGCGCTGCAACATCGTCACGTGCGCGGCCTTTTCTGCCAGCGCGGGCACCAGTGTCACGGCGGTAGCGCCGCTGCCAATGACGACAACCCGTTTGCCGCTGTAGTCCAGATCCTCGGGCCATTGCTGTGGATGGATCAAGCGACCCTGAAAGTGGTCTCTCCCGGGAAAATCGGGCATGTAGCCGCTTTCATAACGGTAATAGCCGCTACACATGTAAAGAAAGTTGCAGGTGTAGCGGACGATGTCCTGATTGGGGCCGACTTCGGCTTCGACGGTCCATTGCGCCTCTTTGCTGGACCAGCTTGCCCGCTTGACCCAGTGATTGAAGCGGACTTTTTGTTCAATCCCGAACTCGCGCGCGGTGTCCTTGATGTAGTTGAGGATCATGCTGCCGGGCGCGATGGCTTTGCGATTGTTCCAGGGGCGAAAGGGAAATCCCAGGGTGTACATGTCGGAGTCCGAGCGGATCCCCGGGTAGCGGAAAAGATCCCAGGTTCCTCCGATGCGTTCCCGTCCATCCAGGATCGCATAGGACTTGGTGGGGCAGTTTTCGCTCATGCGCACGCCCGCACCGATTCCGGACAAGCCGGCCCCCACGATCAGGGTGTCAAAATGTTCCGTGGCCATTCTTTCTCCTCCTCCGCATATTGAAT
>WOZT01000237.1:0-6505 GCA_011620145.1 Gammaproteobacteria bacterium
CCTGACATGGGCGGTATGGGTGGCATGGGCGGCATGGACTTCTGAGTTCGCCCCGACCTTAACGGAAGCCCGTGTTCCGACCCCAAGCACCCCGCCTCTGGCGGGGTGTTTTTTTGTGTCTCCCGATCACGGATTGGAACGGTTTTGTCATCGTGGAGTGCACTGATCTGTCATCTGGCTTCGATAGGGTTGGAATGGCTTCCCGGCAGGAAGCCTTGGCTGCAATCTATTTTCTTGGGAGTCACTCCATGAAGCACAAACTCATCTCCGTCGCAGGCCTGCTGGCCCTGGCGCCCCTGGCCGCTCAGGCCGAACTGGTCGCGATGCAGGACAGCGAACTGGCCAATGTCAGTGGACAGGCCTTCAGCTTTGATTTCAACGCCACGTTCGACCAGACCGTCGCTGGGGTGGACGTCTACAAAAACATTTATGCCTACAGGCTGAGCCCGACCGACTGGGAGCTGGGACAAGACAGCGAAGTCAGCGATCCGGTTACCGGGCGTTACTTCGGGCGCACCCGCTATTTTGGAAACGATGGCGGCATGAAGTACAGCTACAGCTACAAGTCTTGGGGCCGCATCGACTAAAGCAATGGCCCGCTGTCCCGATCCCGCCGCGGGGTCGGGACAGCCCTGATTGCGCATTGGCTTGAAATCCGGTAGTTTACTGGCCCCCTCGCTGTTCCCCAGAGGGCCATCATGGCCGGCATTTACACCCTCACCATCCTCACCGAGTTTTCCGCCTCCCACATCCTGCGCGGGCATCCGGGGCCTTGCTCCCGCCTGCACGGGCACAACTGGAAAGTGGAGGCGGAAGTCGTCGCCGAATCCCTCAACGACATCGATCTGGCCATTGATTTCCAGGACATCAAGGCGGCGGCCCGGGCGATTACCGACCGGCTCGATCACCGCCACCTCAACGACCTGCCCCCCTTTGATCGCGTCAACCCGACGGCCGAGCAACTGGCCCGCTATATTTACGGGGAACTGGGCCGTGATTTGTCGGCCCAAGAAGTGCGGGTTTCGGCGGTGACGATCTGGGAAACCGACCGTGCCAAGGTGCGCTACAGCGAGCGACAACCCCTGGGTTCGGACTGATTTTGCCCGCCAAGCATGTCGATTCGCTTCCCCTCCGCCGTCGAAGGCTTTAGCATCGGAATGTTGCAGCCTGGGCTGCGGGGAAGACGCCGGGATGACCCGCCGTTATCCGAAATGAGCATTGGCATCAGAAGATTTTTGAGGACATCGCCATCATGAAGCATCCGGGTCAGGCTGTCGCGGTCGTTACCGACATCGCGGACGTGCAGGGCAGCGCCGATCATCGCCGCATTCCCATCGATCGGGTGGGCATCCGCAGCATCCGCCATCCCCTGCGGGTGGCGGACCGCTCCGGCGCGGTGCAGCACACCGTGGCGCGGCTGAACATGTATGTCAGTCTGCCGCATCACCAGAAGGGCACCCACATGTCCCGCTTCGTCGCGATCCTGGGGGAGAACGACGAGGTGTTGACGGTGCGCAGCCTGAATGCCTTGATGGACCGCATGACCACACGCCTGGAGGCCGATAACGGGTTTCTGGAAGTGGCGTTTCCCTACTTCGTGACCAAGTCGGCCCCGATCTCGGGGGTGCGCAGCCTGATGGACTACGAGGTGACCCTGACCGGCATGTCCACGCCGGCGGGCGCCCAGACCCTGGTCCAGGTGGTGATCCCGGTCACCAGCCTGTGCCCCTGCTCGAAGGAAATCTCCGACTACGGCGCGCACAACCAGCGTTCCCACGTCACCGTGCAGGTGCGTTGCCTGGGCGATGTGTGGGTGGAGGACCTGATTGACCTGGTGGAGGCGGAGGCATCCGCCCAGCTCTATGGCCTGCTCAAGCGGCCGGATGAGAAATTCGTCACCGAACGGGCCTACGACAACCCCAAGTTCGTCGAGGACATGGTGCGCGATGTGGCGGCGCGCCTGGATGCGGATGCGCGGGTGCTGGCCTATACGGTGGAGTCGGAAAACTTCGAATCCATCCACAACCACTCCGCCTATGCCGCAGTGGAGCGGGTCAAGGACGCCGTCGCGTAACGCAAATCGACCGCATCGTGCCCAGCCCGCTCAGTTTGCGGCGCGCTGGGTGCGGACGGCTCAGAAGATGAGCAGCATCACCAGCGCCGCATAGCCGCCGGCCAGCACATCGTCCGTCATCGTCCCCAGTCCGCCGGGCAGTTTCTGATCGGCCACATTGGCCGGCCACGGCTTGAACACGTCGAACAGGCGAAACAGTGCAAAGCCCACCAGCGCCGCCGGCCATCCCGCTGCGCCGCTGATCACCGCCGGCAACAGGGTCAGCCAATAGCCGACCCATTCATCGACGACCAGCATGCCCGGATCGTGCAAGGCGACGAGCCGTTCGGCCCGCCCGCAAACCCACACCCCCACCCCGAACGACAGCACCAGAACACCGATGTATGCCCAGGGCGCAAGCGCCTGCAGCCCGAGCAGGTAAATGCCCATGGCGACTACCGTGCCGCAGGTTCCCGGCGCCCAGGGGCTGAGGCCACTGCCCAATCCCGTCGCCAGCATCAGGTCCGGATGGCGCCACAGGGATGGCAATTGAGCGGGACGATGGGACTTCGGCTGGTCGCTCATGTTGGACGCTCGGTGGTGAAATGATCGAAGCCTTCGCGTGACGGCGCGATGAGGCGGCCTGCGGCATCGCGGCAGCGTACCCCCGGCGCGGCGCTGATCTGGCCGATGTGGGTGATGGGGCAGCCGCCCGCCTGGATCAATGCCGACACCGCGTCTGCCTGCCCAGCGGGCAGGGTGAAGCACAGTTCGTAATCGTCCCCGCCGTTCAGTGGCTTGTCGCCATCCAGCTCCCCGCGCGCGGCGGCCAGGAACGCTTCCGAGCGGGGCAGCCTGGGAAGATCAATCTCGGCGCCCACTCCGCTGCGCGCGCACAGGTGGCCCAGATCGGCCAACAGCCCATCCGAGACGTCGATGGCTGCGCTGGCCTGTCCGCGCAGGGCCCGCCCCAGGGCCAGCCGCGCGCTGGGGCGATCCAGGCGCGCCGCCAGGGGCGCCGGAACGGTGGCGCCCGCCAGGCGCAGGGCGAGGGCCAGGGCCGCATCCCCCAGGGTGCCGGAGACATACACGCCATCCCCCGGCCGCGCGCCATCGCGCCGCAGGGCCATCCCCGCCGGGACCGTGCCCGCCGCCTGCAGGGTGAGGGTCAGTGGGCCGCGGGTCACATCGCCCCCCACCAGTTCGGCGCCCACCGCATCGGCCAGACCGAACAGGCCGCTGGCGAAAGCCGCGAGCCAGTCGTGGTCGATTTCCGGCAGGGTCAGCGCCAGGGTGAGCCAGGCCGGATCGGCGCCCATGGCGGCCAGGTCGCTCAAGTTGACCGCCACCAGCTTGTGGCCCAGCGCTTCGGGGTCATCGGTGGGCAGGAAGTGGGTGCCGCACACCATCGTGTCGGTGGTGAGCACCAGCCAGGACCCGGCCGGCGGCTGGAGCAGGGCGCCATCGTCGCCCACCCCCAGCACCACGTCGGCGCGGCGAGTGGCCCGCGTGAAATGGCGGTCGATGAGCGCGAATTCCGGCGTGCCCGGATTCACCCACCCTTTCCTCGGGCTGGTGCCGTCACGGTTTCCAGTGGCCGCAAGACCCGCGCGGCCTTGTCGAGCACGCTGTTGATGAAGGCATGACTCTGCGCGGAGCCGAACAGCTTGGCAATTTCCACCATCTCGTTCAGCACCACCCGGTAAGGAACTTCCGGGCATTCCGCCAGCTCCACCAGTCCCACCAGCAACACGCCTTTTTCCACCGGGTCGAGCTGACCCGGGGGACGGGTGACCCATTTGGCCATGAGCCCTTCCCAGCGCGGGAAATCGGCAATGGCCTTGTCGACCAGCGCCTCGAAATGGGCGCGATCGAACGCCGGCCCCTCCGGATCGCTGAGGAAATCGGTCAGCACCTCATGCGCCGTGCCGCCGGTCAGTTGCCACTGGTAGAGGGCCTGGAAAGCACAGCGCCGGGCCACGCTGCGGGGCTTGTTGGTCTTGGCCACCCTCAGTTTCCGAGCGCGCGCAGCAGGTTGACCATTTCCAGCGCCGACAGGGCGGCCTCGGCCCCCTTGTTGCCGGCCTTGGTGCCGGCACGCTCGATGGCCTGTTCCAGGTTGTCCACGGTGAGCACACCAAAGGCCACCGGGCGGGCGGCTTCCAGGGCCACCTGGGCCAGTCCCTTGGCGCAGAGTCCGGCGACATGCTCGAAATGAGGCGTCGACCCGCGGATCACCGCGCCCAGCGCGATGACAGCGTCATAGCGCCCGCTGCGCGCCACCTGCTGCACCACCAGCGGCAGCTCGAAGGCGCCGGGCGCGCGGATCAGGGTGAGGTGTTCGGCATTGGCGCCGTGGCGCAAGAGGGTATCCTGCGCGCCGCGCACCAGGGCATCGACGATGAAGTCATTGAAGCGGGCAGCCACCAGGGCGAAACGGGCATCGCCCGCCAGCAGATGGCCTTCGATCACGGTCGTTGTGGACATGGTTCGGTTCCGTTGGTCAAGTCGAAAAAAGCCGCGCGCAGGCGCGGCTGGGTCAGTCGGGGGAGACCACCTCGACCACTTCCAGCCCGAAGCCGGAGATGGCCTGGAAACGGCGGGTGGAGCTGAGCACCCGCATGCGATGGACGCCTAGATCCTTGAGAATCTGGGCGCCGATGCCATGGGTGCGCAGCACGCCGCTGACACCGGGCCGGTGGGCCGGTGGCCGGGTGGGCAGGCCCTGTTCCCGCACCCGCTGCAACAGGGCAAAGGGTGGCTCGGGCTTGCGCAGCACGACCAGCACGCCCTGTTCCTGCCGGCCCATATAGGCGAGCGCGTCGTCCAGCGGCCAACCCCCGTCCGGATCGTCCAGCGCCAGCAGGTCCGCCAGGGTATTTTCCACATGCACGCGGACCAGGGCGGGCGTCTCGGGATCCAGGTTGCCGCGCACCAGGGCGAAATGGACCGTGCGATCCAGCGCGTCCTCATAGGCCAGCAGGCGGAAATCGCCATGGCGGGTGGACAGCACGGACTCGGCGCTGCGCACCACGGTCTTTTCCGTCTCCAGACGATAGCGGATGAGATCCGCCACGGTGCCGATCTTGAGTCCGTGTTCGGCGGCGAAGCGTTCCAGCTCGGGGCGACGGGCCATGGTGCCGTCCTCGCTGAGGATCTCCACGATCACCGAGGCCGGCTCCAGTCCCGCCAGCCGCGCCAGATCGCATCCCGCCTCGGTGTGCCCGGCGCGGGTCAAGACGCCGCCTTTCTGGGCCATCAGCGGAAAGATATGCCCGGGAGTGACCAGATCGTCCGGCGCGGCATCGGCGCGCACGGCCGCCTGGATGGTGCGCGCCCGGTCGGCGGCGGAGATGCCCGTGGTCACCCCCTGCGCCGCCTCGATGGACACGGTGAAGTTGGTGGCGTGCTTCTCGTCGGTGGCGCTGACCATCAGCGGCAGCCGCAACTGCTGACAGCGTTCCGCCGTCAGGGTCAGGCAGATCAGTCCACGACCGTAGCGGGCCATGAAGTTGACATCCTCGGCCCGGCAATGGACCGCCGCCATCAACAGGTCACCCTCGTTTTCCCGGTCCTCGTCGTCCATCAGCACGACCATGCGGCCGCGGCGGATGTCTTCGATGATTTCTTCGCTGGTGTTCAGCGCCATGCGCTTTATCCCTCTCCCGCTTGGGGCACAAATCCCTGCTGCCGCAGCAGCGCCTCGGTCACGCCGCCTTCACTCGCCTGGCCCTGCATCAGCCGCTCCAGATAACGCGCCAGCAGATCCACTTCCAGATTCACCCGCCGGCCCGGCTGATAATGACCCAGAACGGTGCGGTCGCGGGTATGGGGGATGATGTTCACCTCGAACAGCCGCCCGGAGACGCTGTTCACGGTGAGGCTGACGCCGTCCACGCAGATCGACCCCTTGGCGGCGATGTAGCGCGCCAGCTCGGCGGGCGCCTCGAAGCGCAAGCGCCAGGACCGTCCGTCGGGGCGCTGGTCCACCAGGCGGCCGATGCCGTCGACATGACCACTGACCAGATGCCCACCCAGGGGATCGATGGGCCGCAACGCCGGCTCCAGATTGACCGGATCACCCGGCGCCAGATCACCCAGGGTGGTGCAGTCCAGGGTCTCGCGGGACACATCGGCCCAGAATCCATCGTTCGTAAAGCTCGTGGCGGTGAGGCAGGCGCCGTTGACGGCGATACTCGCCCCCAGCTGCAGGCCGGCGATGATCTCGCCTGCACCGCCGATGCGCAGCCGCACATCGCCCGCCTGCGGCGTCCGCTCCGCCAATACGCCGACCGCCCGAATCAAGCCTGTGAACATGTCAATCCGCCTCCGTCCCACGTCGGTCAGGGACCGCCCGCACCCGCCAATCCTCGCCCACAGCGCGCATTTCCAGGATGCGCAGCCGAACCCGCTGATCGAGCCCGATCAGGCCCGGCAGCTGGAACATGCCAC
>WOZT01000237.1:6605-11483 GCA_011620145.1 Gammaproteobacteria bacterium
CGCAGCCGAACCCGCTGATCGAGCCCGATCAGGCCCGGCAGCTGGAACATGCCACGCGCCTCGTCCCCCAGCAGGGCCGGCGCCAGATAGACCACCAGCTCATCGACCAGATCCGCCGCCACGAAGGCGCCCGCGAGGGTCGGGCCGGCCTCGATGAGTACGTCGTTCACGCCCATGCCGGCCAGGTGCGACAGGACCCCCGGCAGGTCCGCGCCGGGGGGCAGGGTTGCCACCTGGGCACCGGCTTCACGCAGGGCCAACGCCTGCGGCTCCTGCGTCGAGCGCTCGGTATAGATCCACAGCGCCCCGCCAGCGCCAAACAGCCGCCCCCGGGGCGGCATGCGCAGCCTGCGGTCCAGCACCACGCGCAAGGGTTGATGCCAGGGCAGCATCCGCCCGTCGGGCGCCAGCGCCTGGCCGGGGAGGCGCACATTCAGCGCCGGATCATCGGCCAGCACCGTACCGCTGCCGGTGAGTATCGCCCCGCTGCGTGCGCGCAGCTGCTGCACATCCGCCCGCGCGGCGGGGCCGGTGATCCATTGGCTGTTCCCGCCCGCGCTGGCGGTGCGGCCGTCCAGGGTCGCCCCCAGCTTCAGCGTGACCCGCGGCCGTCCCTGGGTCATGCGTTGGACGTAGCCGACATTCAAGCGCCGTGCCGCGTCCGTGCCGACCCCTTCGGTCAGTGCAATGCCCGCCGCCCGCAACAGGGCATGCCCCCGCCCCCGCACCAGGGGATTGGGATCCTCCATGGCCGTCACCACTCGCGTGACCCCCGCCGCGATCAGCGCCTCGCTGCACGGGGCCGTGCGGCCATGATGACTGCAGGGCTCCAGGGTGATGTAGGCGGTGGCGCCCCGCGCCTGCGGACCGGCCTGTTGCAGCGCATAGACCTCGGCATGGGGCGCGCCGGCCTGCATATGCCAGCCTTCCCCCACGATCTGCCCGCCGGCGACCAGCACGCAGCCCACCCGCGGATTGGGTTGCGTGGTCGCGACCCCGCGTTCAGCCAGCCGCAGCGCCCGGGCCATGTAGCGCGCATCATCGGCCTGCGTCACGGCATCTCCTCGCCGGCGACCGATGGGTTCGCCTCCGGCAGCAGGGACATCTGGCGCTCCGGCGTCGCATCGGCCGGCGCCACCGCTTCCTGCAAGCGCTCGACCTCCTCGCGAAACGCGTTCACGTCCTGGAAGCTGCGATACACCGAGGCAAACCGCACATAGGCCACCTGGTCGAGTTCCCGCAATTCGGCCATCACCCATTCCCCGATGCGCCGGGAGGCAACCTCGCGCTCGCCGCTGGCGCGCACCAGCCGCAGGATGCGCCCCAGGGCAGCCTCCACCGCCTCGGCCTGCACCGGCCGCTTTTCCAGTGCCCGCAGCAAGCCGCCCCGCAGCTTGTCCTCGCTGAAGGGCTCGCGCTTGCCGTCGCGCTTGACCACCCGGGGCAGGGTCAGCTCGGCGCGCTCGAAGGTGGTGAAGCGCTCGCCGCAAGTGGGACACTCGCGTCGGCGCCGCACCTGACTGCCGTCCTCGGCAAGCCGGGAATCCACCACCCGGGTATCGGCAGCCCCGCAGAACGGGCAATGCATGGTGCGTTTTCCTGCGCGGTCAGGCTGCGGTGTACACCGGGAATCGCCGGCACAAGGCCAGTACCTCGCCCTTGACCCGCGCGATCACGGCGGGATCGCCCATGTGATCGAGGATATCGGCGATCCAGTGACCCAATTGGCGGGTTTCCGCCGGGCCAAAACCGCGGGTGGTGATGGCCGGGGTGCCCAGGCGGATGCCGCTGGTGACGAAGGGGGAGCGGGGGTCGCCGGGCACGGCGTTCTTGTTGACCGTGATGTTCGCCGCTCCCAGGGCTGCCTCCGCATCCTTGCCGGTCAAGTCCTGGGCGATCAGATCGACCAGCATCAGATGATTGTCGGTGCCGCCGGAAACGATCTTGTAGCCGCGTTCCACCAGCGTCGCGGCGAGGATGCGGGCATTGTCCACCACCTGCCGCTGATAGGTCGCGAATTCGGGTTCCAGCGCTTCCTTGAAGGCCACGGCCTTGGCCGCGATGACATGCATCAGGGGGCCGCCCTGGATGCCGGGGAAGATCGTGGAATTGAGCTTTTTCTCGATGTCGGGATTGGCGCGGGCCAGAATCAGCCCGCCGCGGGGACCGCGCAGGGTCTTGTGGGTGGTCGTGGTGGTCACATCGGCGATCTGCACCGGGCTCGGATACACCCCGGCCGCCACCAGGCCCGCCACATGGGCCATGTCCACCAGCAGGTAGGCGCCCACTTCATCGGCAATGGCCCGGAAGCGCGCCCAGTCCACCACCCGCGAATAGGCGGAAAAGCCGGCGACGATCAGGCGCGGGCGATGGGCGCGGGCCAAGGACGCCATCTGCTCGTAATCGATCAGGCCCTGCTCGTTCACGCCGTACTGAAAGGCCTTGTAGATCTTGCCGGAGAAGTTGACCGAAGCGCCGTGGGTGAGGTGGCCGCCGTGGGCCAGCGACATGCCCAGCACCGTGTCGCCCGGCTCCAGCAGCGCCATGTAGACCGCCTGATTGGCCTGTGAACCCGAATGCGGCTGAACATTGGCATAGGCGGCGCCGAACAGCGTGCAGGCGCGTTCGATCGCCAGCCGCTCGGCCACATCCACGTACTCACAACCGCCGTAGTAGCGCTTGCCGGGATAGCCCTCGGCATACTTGTTGGTCAGCACCGATCCCTGCGCCTCCAGCACCCGCGGGCTGGCGTAGTTTTCCGAGGCGATCAGCTCGATGTGTTCTTCCTGACGGCGCGCTTCGGCGGTCATGGCGGCTTGGAGTTCGTCATCGAACCCGGCGATCCGCATGCTGGGACTGAACATGGCGGGGCGACTCCTTGACAGATGGGCGGGGGCTATCGAAACGGGGTATTGTACCCGATCCCAGACGCCCCCTGGCCGTTCGGCGCAATGTCGGACACGCCCCGCAATTCAGGAATCTGCCCATGGCCCAGTACATCTACACCATGCACCGCGTCAGCAAGATCGTCCCGCCCAAGCGGGAAATCCTGCGCGACATCTCGTTGTCCTTCTTTCCCGGCGCCAAGATCGGCGTGCTGGGCCTGAACGGCTCAGGCAAATCCACCCTGCTGCGCATCATGGCCGGGGTCGACAAGGACTTCGAGGGCGAAGCCCGCCCCCAGCCCGGAACCAAGATCGGTTTCCTGTCGCAGGAACCGGAGCTCAACCCGGACAAGGACGTGCGCGGCAATGTCGAAGAGGGCGTGGGGGAGCTGAAAACCCTGGTGAACCGCTTCAACGCCATCAGCGATGCCTTTGCCGATCCGGACGCGGATTTCGACACCCTGCTGGCCGAGCAGGCCGAGCTGCAGGACAAGATCGACGCCGCCGGCGCCTGGGAACTGGACCGCACCCTGGAGATTGCTGCCGAGGCGCTGCGCCTGCCGCCCTGGGATGCCGATGTCACCCAGCTTTCCGGTGGCGAGAAGCGCCGCGTGGCGCTGTGCCGGTTGCTGCTGTCCAAGCCCGACATGCTGCTGCTCGATGAGCCCACCAACCACCTGGACGCCGAATCGGTGGCCTGGCTGGAGCGCTTCCTGCACGACTACAAGGGCACGGTCATTGCCGTCACCCATGATCGCTATTTCCTCGACAACGTCGCCGGCTGGATCCTGGAACTGGACCGGGGCCATGGCATCCCCTGGGAGGGCAACTATTCCAACTGGCTGGAGCAGAAGGGGAAGCGCCTGGCCCTGGAAGAAAAACAGGAATCGGCCCACCGCAAGGCCATGCAGGAGGAACTGGAATGGGTGCGCAGCAACCCCAAGGGACGCACCACCAAAAGCAAGGCGCGCCTGGCCCGCTTCGATGAGCTGTCCTCGCAGGAATTCCAGAAGCGCAACGAGACCCAGGAGCTGTATATCCCGCCGGGGCCGCGCCTCGGCAACCTGGTGATCGAAGCCGAGGGCCTGCGCAAGGCATTCGGCGACCGCCTGCTGTTCGAGAACCTGAGCTTCCGTCTGCCGCCGGGTGGCATTGTCGGCATCATCGGCCCCAACGGCGCCGGCAAGACCACGCTGTTCCGCATTCTCGCCGGCCAGGAGCAGCCCGATGCGGGTGAGCTGCGCCGGGGTCCCAGCGTGGAGCTGGCCTATGTCGACCAGAGCCGGGACAGCCTGGACGACAGCAAGACGGTGTGGGAGGAGATCTCCGACGGCCAGGACATGCTGCGCGTCGGGACCTATGAAGCGCTGTCACGGGCCTATGTGGGCCGCTTCAATTTCAAGGGCACCGACCAGCAAAAGCGCATCAGCGAACTGTCCGGCGGTGAGCGCAACCGCGTGCATCTGGCCAAGGTGCTGAAAGCGGGTGGCAACGTCCTGCTGCTCGATGAGCCCACCAACGACCTGGACGTGGAAACCCTGCGCGCCCTGGAAGAAGCGCTGCTGACCTTCCCGGGTTGCGCCGTGGTCATTTCCCATGACCGTTGGTTCCTGGATCGGCTCGCCACCCACATCCTCGCCTTCGAGGGCGACAGCCAGGTGCTGTGGTTCGAGGGCAACTACGCGGATTATGAGGCCGACCGCAAGCGCCGCCTGGGGGTCGCCGCCGACATCCCGCATCGCATCAAGTACCGCCCGCTGAAAAGCTGAAGGTCAAGCTGCGGTCTCGCTATGCCTCGCTCACCGCGGCGGGGAAGAACACGGCCAGCCAGACCGTTGGCTGGCCATCGGCGGTGGCATCCACCCGATGGCGGCAATGGGCTGGCAGGTGGAGCCAGTCGCCGGGGCGCAGCGCCACCGTCTCATGAACGCCATCGGCGATCTGCAGGCTCAGCGTGGCCGCGCCGGCCAGGAGCACGACGAATTCCCCTTCC
>WOZT01000175.1 GCA_011620145.1 Gammaproteobacteria bacterium
ATGCCCGCATCGGCGCCAACTCGGTGGTGATTCAGGATGTGGCGCCGGGCATGACCGTGGTGGGCATTCCCGGCCGCGAGGTGCTGCCGCTCCATCAGCGCCGCATCACCGCCCAGGGCATCGACCTGGATCACCACCTGATGCCCGACCCCGTGGGCAAGGCCATCGCCTGCCTGCTGGATCGGGTTCATGCCCTGGAAATTCAGCTCGGCGGGGACGCTCTCGTTTCCCACGATGCGGAGTGCCAGTCCTGCGTCGATGAATGCGTGGGAATGCACGCCGCCGAGGCGCCCCCGGTCTACAGCCCGGACTACCAGACCGCCCATTGAAGAGGCTCCGCCATGAGTGAATTGATGAATCAACTGGGGCGCTTTTCCGCCGCCGAGGAGTTCCTGGATTTCTTCCAGGTGCCCTATGACCCGGCGGTGGTCCATGTGAACCGCCTGCACATTCTGAAGCGTTTCAACCAGTACCTGTCCCGCGCCAAAGTGGACGCCCTGGACGAGGCCACCCAGCTCCAGACCTGCAAGGAGCTGATGGCCCGGGCCTATGGCGACTTTGTCCGCTCCACGCCGGCCCAGGAAAAGGTGTTCAAGGTGTTCCAGGATGCCGACGGCCCGCAGGTGAGCCTGGACAGCCTGCGCGCCAGCCTGCCCTCGCAACGGCAGGGAGGATAAAACCATGCACATCGTCGTCTGTATCAAGCAAGTGCCGGACAGCTCGCAGATCCGCGTGCACCCGGTGACCAACACCATCATGCGCCAGGGCGTACCGGCCATCGTCAATCCCTATGACCTGTTCGCCCTGGAAGAGGCGCTGCGGCTGAAGGATGTCTATGGCGCCCATGTCACCGTGCTGTGCATGGGACCGCCCCAGGCGGAAGCCGCGCTGCGCAAGGCCATTTCCTTTGGTGCCGATGACGCCGTGCTGGTCACCGACCGGGCCTTTGCCGGCTCCGACACCCTGGCCACCAGTTTTGCCCTGGCCTCCACCATCGCGCAGATCAACAAGAACATGGCCATCGACCTGGTGTTCTGCGGCAAGCAGACCATCGACGGCGACACCGCCCAGGTCGGCCCCGGCATCGCCAAGCGGCTCGACCTGCAGTTGCTGACCTATGTCAGCCAGGTCGAAACCGTCGATACCGAGCGCCGGGACATCATCGTCCAGCGCCGGGCCGAGGGCGGGGTACAGGTGCTGAAAACCCGCCTGCCCTGCCTGATCACCATGCTGGAGGGCACCAATGAGATGCGGTTTGCCACCCAGGCGGGCATCTTCCGCGCTGCCCGGCATCCCGTGAAGATCTGGGACAAGACCGCTGCCGGCATCGAGGATCCCGCCAAGATCGGCCTCAAGGGCTCGCCCACCGTGGTGAGCAAGGTGTTCGCGCCCAAGCCCAAGACCATCAAGGCGGAGCTAATCACCTGCGAGAGCGACACGCCCAAGGATCTGGCCGTCACCCTCATCGCCAAGCTGCTCACCCAAAACCCGAACCTGGAAACCGCGATCGGCAAGGGCGCCCGCTAGGAGAACCTGACCATGAGTGAAGACAACGCACCCGCCAAGCGCGCCGGCGGCCGCAAGATCGAGCTGGACCCGCGCCTCGCCGCCTATCAGGGCGTCTGGGTCTTCGTCGAGCACGAACGCGGCGAGGCCCATACCGTGTCGTGGGAACTGATGGGCGAGGGCCGCAAGCTTGCCGACAAGCTGGGCGTGTCCCTGTCCGGGGTGGTCATGGGGGCGCCGGGGCCGGAAACCCGCCAGTTCTGCCAGGAAGCCTTTCGCTACGGCGCCGACCGCTGTTACCTGATGGAAGATCCCGTGCTGGCCGATTACCGCAACCAGCCCTTCACCAAGGGGCTGACCGACCTGGTCAACGCCTATCAGCCGGAGATCCTGCTGCTGGGCGCCTCCACCCTGGGGCGCGATCTGGCGGGCTCGGTGGCCACCACCCTGCAGACCGGGCTCACTGCCGACTGCACCGAGCTCAACATCGATCCGGAAAACCGCAGCCTGGCGGCCTCCCGCCCCACCTTCGGCGGCAGTCTGCTGTGCACCATCCTCACGCTCAACTACCGCCCGCAGATGGCGACCGTGCGGCCGCGGGTGATGCCCATGGCAGGGTATGACGCCAGCCGCAGCGGGCCGATCATCGAGCACCCGCTGAACCTGGTGGAAACCGACATCGTCACCAAGGTGCTCAACTACATCCCCGACAGCCGTCAGGACAAACCGCAACTGCCCTTCGCCGACATCATTGTCTCCGGCGGCCGCGGCCTCAAGACTCCGGAAAATTTCCAGCTCGTGTGGGATCTGGCCAAGGTGCTGGGCGCCGAGGTGGGCGCTTCCCGCCCGGTGGTCCAGGCCGGCTGGGTGGAGCTGGAACGACAGGTGGGGCAATCGGGCAAGACGGTGCGGCCCAAGCTCTATATCGCCGCCGGGATTTCCGGAGCGGTCCAGCACCGGGTGGGCATGGAGGGTTCGGATGTGATCATCGCCATCAACAACGATCCCAACGCGCCCATTTTTGATTTTGCCACCTACGGCATCGTGGGCAATGCCCTGCAGGTCCTGCCGGCATTGACCGAAGCCTTCCGCCAGCATCTGGCGGTGGCCCAGAAGGCGGGATAAAGGAGAAACGCCATGCGCGAAAAATTCGATGCCATCGTGGTGGGGGCAGGTCCTGCCGGCAATGCAGCCGCCTATACCATGGCCAGCGCCGGCATGTCCGTGCTGCAGATCGAGCGGGGCGAGACCCCCGGCTCGAAGAACGTCCAGGGCGCGATCCTGTACGCGGACGCGCTGGAACGCATCATTCCCGACTTTCGGGATGAGGCGCCGCTCGAACGCTATCTCATCGAGCAGCGCTTCTGGATGCTCAGCGACGATGCCTATGTGGGCAGCACCTACCGCTCCGAGGCCTTCAACCGCCCGCCCTACAACCGCTACACCATCGTCCGCGCCCAGTTCGACAAGTGGTTTTCCAAGAAAGTGCAGGAGGCCGGCGGGCTGGTGATCTGCGAAACCACGGTGCGGGAACTGATGTTCGACGGCGACCGGGTGGCCGGTGTGCGCACCGACCGCGAAGGCGGCGCCATCTACGCCGATCTCGTGGTGCTGGCCGATGGTGTCAATTCCACCCTGGCGGTCAAGGCGGGGTTCCATCCCGAGTTGAAACCCAAGGACGTGGCGCTGGCGGTGAAGGAAACCCTGTTCCTGGCCCCCGAGGTGATCGAACAGCGCTTCAACCTCAAGGGCGAGGAAGGCGTCGCCATCGAAATGGGTGGCAACATCACCCAGGGCATGGTGGGCACGGGCTTCCTCTATACCAACCGGGAAACCCTGACCATCGGCGTCGGCTGCCTGCTGTCGGACTTCGCCCAGCAGAAGATCCCGCCCTATGTGTTGCTGGAACAGATGAAGACTCATCCCGCCATCCGGCCCCTGCTGGAAGGCACGGAACTCAAGGAATATGTGGCCCACCTGATCCCTGAAGGCGGCTACAACGCCATCCCCAAGCTTTACGGCAACGGCTGGATGATCGTCGGCGACTCGGCCGGGCTGGTCAATTCCGTGCATCGGGAAGGCTCCAATCTGGCCATGACCTCGGGCCGGCTGGCCGGGGAAACCGTCATTGAACTGCGTGCAGCGGGGAAAGCGCTGAACACGGCCAATCTCGCGCTCTACAAACGCAAGATGGACGAGAGCTTCGTGATGAAGGATCTCAAGAAATACCGGCGGCTCCCGGATGTGCTGCACAAGAACCCACAGTTCTTCACCGCCTATCCGGAACTGCTCAATGGCGCCATGCACCAGATCGTGAGCGTGGATGGCACGGACAAGAAATCGAAAGAACGGGAGGTCCGGCGCAGCTTTGGGCAACGCCGTGGCCTGTTTGGTTTGATGGGCGACGCCTTCAAGCTGTGGAGGGCCTTCGAATGACACGCATCAATGTGGAAGAAAAGCTGTTCCAGAATCGCTACAAGGTGGACGCCGGCCGGCCACACATCCAGATCAAGGATGGCGATGTCTGTCGCAGCCAGTGCAAGACCCAGCAGTGCACTGTCTGCTGTCCCGCCGGCTGCTATACCGCCGAGGGCAACGGCGCGGTGACCCTGATCACCGACGGCTGTCTGGAATGCGGCACCTGCCGCGTCATCTGTACCGAACACCGCAACGTGGAGTGGGAATACCCGCGCGGCGGCTTCGGCATCCTCTTCAAATTCGGGTGAACCATGGCCAGACCACAAAAACATGTCTTCGTGTGTGTCCAGTCGCGTCCGCCGGGCCATCCCAAGGGCTCGTGCGGCGCGGGCCGCAACTCGGGCGCCCTGCTCCAGTCCTTCATCGGCGAACTGGACCGGCGGTCGCTCTGGGGCCGCATTGCCATCACCTCGGCAGGCTGCCTGGGACCCTGCGATCTGGGTCCCAATGTCCTGGTCTATCCGGACGGCATTCTCTACAGCGGGGTGACAGCGGAGGACATCCCCGCCCTCATCGATGAACATCTGCTGGGCGACAAGCCGGTGGAACGCCTGCTGGCCCCCGCCGAGGCATGGTGAGGGCAAAGCCCATGAGCGCCACGAACGCACTGATGCACGATGAACGGCCTGCCTTCGGCGGCGCCGTGAGCGGTGCGGTACGCGAATCGCTGGAGAGCGCCGCGGACTGCTACCGTGAGGATGCGGACGCCGCGGGCCGCTGGCTGGAGCGGGCGGCTGCCGCAGACCCGGACGCCCTGGCGGTCTACTTTGCCCGCTACAAGTTCCACTTCTACCAGAACCGGTTGGCAGAGGCGGAAACAGCGGCGCGGGAGGGCCTCGCAGCGGCTGCAGCCCAGGGCGGCTTCCCTGCCGACTGGCGCAGCCTGACGCGGGAAAGCGCGTCCTGGTCGCCGGCCAGCGGTCCACAACGCTTCTACCTGTTCAGCCTCAAGGCGCTGGCCTTCATCCGCTTGCGCCGAGGGGAGGCCGAAGAAAGCCTCGCCCTGCTCGCCAAGCTGACAGAAATCGATCCCGCCGACCAGGTAGGCGCCGAGGTCATCCGCGCCCTGCACCGTGGAGCCACTACCGATGCCGCCTGAAATTCACCCTGCCCCGGCTGCCCCCGCGGTCTCAGCCAATCCCGGCGCGCTCGCTGCCGCCATCCTGGCGGCCGCCCCAGCCGGGGAGCGCCTGCTGGCCAGCGCCGGCGAGCGCCTGACGCAACTGGGCCTGGCGGGTCGATTGCGGGTTCCGCTTTGGACGCAAGGCCGCTTTTCCCAGCACACCGACCCCGCCAGCGGCCGCCCTACCCTGCGCGCCGATTTTTTCTCGGCCGGCGGGCAACGCAAGGGACACCTGTTGTTCCATGGAGACGGCAGCCATTACGGCGAAATCGAGGTCGGCTTGACGCACCCCAAGCTTCCCGGCTGGTGGATTGAAGTCATTGAGATCTGGGGCCGGGATGGGACCGTCAAAAACGATTTGCGGCTGTTGGCGCTGCCTGCCGAGGAAGCATGAGCGATCCCTGGGCGATCTACGAGCTGCTGCTGGACCGGGTGGCGGACCACGCTGATCCAGCGCTGGAGATCACGCTCGGCCTGGTGTGGACCCTGTGCCGTGGCGAGCGCGCCAGTGGGCTGGCCATGACGCCTGGCGGGGCGCCCCGCACCCTGCCGTGGGCCGGCTCCCTGGCCGGGCGGTCGTTGCGGGAACTTGCGCCCTGGTTGCGCGACTGGAATCCGCACGCTGCAAGCATTGGTCTGGCCGCCGTCAACGCCGCCCTCAATACCGAGGGCAACCCCGTGCTGGCGCGCGCCGCGCCCCTTGTGGGCAGCGGCCCCGGCAATCTCGCCGTATTCGAGCATTTTGCCCCGCAGCTCGCGGGCCAGCGGGTGGTGGTGATCGGCCGCTATCCGGGTCTCGATGCTTATGCCCGACAGATGGACCTGATGGTGCTGGAACGCCAGCCGGGCATCGGCGACCTGCCCGATCCGGCCTGCGAGTATGTGTTGCCACAGGCCGATTGGGTGTTCCTGACTGCCAGCAGCCTGGCCAACAAGACCTTTCCACGGCTTGCCGAACTGTCGCGCGCCGCCACCACCGTGCTGATGGGGCCGGGTACGCCCTGGGTCGGAGAGTTTGCCGCCTTCGGCATCGACTACCTGGCCGGTGTCGAGGTAAAGGATCACGATGCCCTGCGGCAGACCGTGGCCGAGGGCGGCGGCGTGCGCCTGTTCGAGGGACCGGTGCGCTATCGCCTGGCGGAGCTGCGCCGCGCCAATCACACGATGTTGCCCCATGCAAGCCACCAAAGCCTGTCTTCCCTTTCCCCCGTCCTTTAAAGGAGCAAACGACCATGGCCCTTGGATATGACGTGCTCAAAGCCGATTTCGCGCTCTGCACCGGTACCCGCACGGGCAACCAGCGCTGCAACGGAACGATTTACGTGTGTGGCCAGTGCGGTGCGCGCGGCTGCAAACAGACCCGCGTGGGCCAGTGCAGCGACCAGGCATTCAGCGTGCTCGATCAGTGTCTGAAGTGCGGCGCGCACGCCATGCAAGCGGCGAGCTGATCGCAGTGCGCCGTGGCTGGTCGTCTACAAGCCCGGCACCTGCTGAATTGCAACAGAGGGAAACGTCATGGCTGAAATGATCGTGGTGGAAGATCGCAATCAGGACGACCTGTCGCGCAAGGCCGGCTGTTACCTCTATGTCGATACCGAGCTCTGGCTCGAAGAGGACCAGGTGCACCGGGGCGATGGCCCCGCCGTCATTGCCCCGGACGGCGCCGAGCGCTGGTACATCCATGGAAAAGAAGTCTCGCGCGATGTCAATGCATTCTTTTTCCAAAACAAATGGTCGATGCAACGCGGCCTCAACACGCCGCAGAAGATCACCGTTTTTCAGGCCCATTTTCTGAAGTGACCGCCGATTGACCGGAGCACAAGGGCTGGCTTGCCTGCGCAGATCGGCATTGGGAATCCGGATTCGCATCGTCACTTGCCGAGATAACGAGAGATCGCGCCCTCATACCCCCGGAAGGAGCCCGTCATGTTTACCAAAGCCTGCGATTTGAGCGAATTGAAGGAAGGAAAAACCGATGTGGCGGCGGTCAACCGCACGTTGGTGCTGCTGGTCTGGCCGCTTGGTGGAAAACCCATTGCCTACCAGGGCATGTGCCCGCACTCGAATGAACCGCTGGCCGATGCCCGCTTCGACGGCAAGATCATCTCCTGCCGCCATCATGACTGGGAATTCGACGGAACCACCGGTGCGTGCATCCGAGGCAAGCCCTGCACGCTCGCGGAATATCCGATCGAGATCAAGGACGGCGAAATTCACGTCGATGTGAGCGGCGTGGTGCCCAATCGCGCCGCATAGGCGCCGGATTCCAACCACCGCCGGGCGCACGGCTTGCGATCTGTTTGCCGCCGTCTGCCTTGGCAAGCCAGGCGCCACTCGCCCGGTCGGTGCGCTTTTTCAACCCATTTCATTCCGTCAGGCCACTTTTCAGGAGCACTTCACATGTCCGTTGCAGAGGGATTCTTTGTCGATTGGGACGGCAATGCGCGCAGCACCCTCGCGCCCGGTGGCGGCTATCTCTGCGAAACCGATGTCAGCGCCCGTTATGTCGCGATCACCACGCCCAACGGCGCCCTGGTGCATGAAGCCAGCTACTATAAAAACCTGGCTGACCTCGAAAAGGCGGGTATCAGGGCAGCGCTTGTTCCGGATTCACATCCTTGGGGAACCCGGAAAGACGGATTTTGAGCAAGGGCCAGACCTGAGGAGATCGGGGGATGCTGCCGACCACCATTCTCGTCGATGAGTCGCCGCGGTGTGTGGTGCGACCGACGGACGCCAAGGCGCTCAGTCGTTTCATTCGCAATGGCAAGAATTACCTGCTTGGCGAGAACCCCACCGGCGCCATTTCCCACCGCCCGGCCGATACCGAAGAATCGGCGAAATGGCATGAGGCCCTCGCGCTTCATCAGGCCTGGGGAGGCGCCGAGGAAGACTATTTCGGGATTCCGCTGTAAGCGGACCGCAAGGCGAATGTCGCTTCAGGGACGCTGCATGCCGACATCGTGGGGATTGCCCGCCTGATTGCGCATCCAGTCGGCAAGTTTGGCCATGAGGCCATAGATCTCCTGCCGCGCATCCGCATCCTCGATCGCCTCTTCCAGTGCGCCACGCATGCACAACAGCCAGGCGTCGCGCTCGGCATCGCCGATGGCAAATCCCATATGCCGCTGGCGCAGGCGAGGATGCCCGCGCTCGGCGGAATAGTGCTTCGGGCCGCCCATCCATTCACCCAAGTAACGTTTGAGCACGTCCTTCGTCGGCCCGAGATCCGGTGCATGCATGGCCCGAATGACGTCGGCTTCCGGCAAGCTGTCCATCCGTGCGTAGAAGGATTCCACCAGGCGATCGATGGTTGGCGCGCCGCCCACCCGCTCGAACATGGACACGACCGCTTCGACTTCCGTCATTTCTCACCCCCGGTTCAGTTTGCGTTGCGCTCAGCCGCCAAATGGCTATTCATCCGTGCTGGGCAGCAGGATCACCTCCGCCGGCGCTCCAGGCCCATCGGCATCGAAAAAATCCAGGGTACTGACGCGCGACAGTCCCCCGCCGCTCTCCATCAGCACCACGGCGTCCCGCGGCATTTTCATCAGCTCATCCAGCAACTGCGCAACCGTCATTATCGTCGCCTTTCCCGCACCCAGTCCATGCGCGAAATCATGTTTTCAGAGGGGCGATCCCGCTTCGTTGAAGCACAGGGTCACGGTGTCTTCATCAAGCATCACAATTTCGGCCTGCTTCAATATCCCGTTGTCGTGATAGACATAGCGGTGGGCCAGCTCGACCTCGCCATAGACCATCTTGTCAAAGCCCATCAACAAACCGGCATCATTGAAATAGGCGCGCATAAAGGTGTTGCGGTTTGAGAGCGCATCGGCCTCAATGGGATTCACCAGCTTGAGCGGAAGCTTGACGCCGGTGTAGGACACAAAAAACCGACACGCCTGATGCGCTTTCTCCACGCCATCTCCATCAACGATTACCACAGATTGCTTTGATTCGTTCACGTCAATCCATGCCAGAGGTCAACCGAATTTGATCTTCATGGCATCGCGCGCGATTCGGTTAAAAATGTGCATTCTGTCCTTATCCAGAACGACCAAAAAAGTCAGAATTTACGGCTGACATTGCCATGATATTTGCATGAAACATGCCGCACAAAGCGCAATACCTTCCAGCCCGGAATTTACCCGCCCCGCGCAAGGATCAAGCCATGGCCACTCTGAAACTCTATATGACCCCTGGATCCTGCTCGACCGGCATCCACATCATCCTTGAAGAACTCGACGAGATTTTCGAAGCCTATGTCGTAAACCTGCCAGCGGGCGATCATTTCAAGGCGGACTATGTCGCAATCAATCCAAAATCAACCATTCCAACCCTGGTGCGCGGGGATGGAACGGCATTGACTGAAGTGCCCGCGATTGCCTATTGGCTGGCCCGCACCCATCCCCGCGCCAGGCTGTGGCCGGAGGATGTGGAAAGCGAGACGCGGGCGCTCGAAGCCATGGCCTATATCGTCGGCACCATCCATGGCCAGGGCTTTGCCCGCATCTTCGCCACCCCCACGTTCGCCCGCAATCCGGCCGATCACGACGCCGTGCGTCAGCTCGGCCGCGACATTGTCGAAAAGGGCTTTGCGATTCTGGATGCGGCACTGGCCAAGCAGGATTACATCGCCGGCCCGTTTTCGGTGGCCGATCCGATTTTGTTTTATGTTGCGTTCTGGGCAGACAAGACGAGCATTCCGCTGCCCGAACACGTCGCCGCGCACTATCGGCGCATGCTGGCGCGCCCCGCGGTCCAGCGGGTGCTGCGCGAGGAGGGCTACAATCCCGCGACCCTGGGTCTGCCCACGGTCACCGCTGAATAAGCCCGCCTGAATGCCGCCTAGCCAATGGTGATGAGGAGCGGCTCCAGGCCCGCGACGGTGGCCTCGATCTGGTCCCCGGATACCACCGGACCGACGCCGGCCGGGGTGCCGGTGAAGATCAGATCGCCCGGATGCAGCTCGACCAGCCTCGACAAGGCACTGATGATCTGCGGAACGCGCCAGATCATGTCGCCGAGATCAGCGGACTGGCGGACCTCGCCATTGACTTTCAGCTCGATCTTGCCCCGGTTGATGATCCCGGTATAGAACTCCGGCGTGATCGCCGAAATCGGTGCCGCGCCATCAAAGCTCTTGCTCATGTCCCAGGGGCGGCCGTGCTCCTTGGCGACTTTCTGCAGGTCGCGCCGCGTCATGTCCAGGCCCACGGCGTAGCCGAAGATCCGGTCATCGGCGCGATCTTCGGCAATATTCCGCCCGCCCGTTTGCAAGGCCACCACCAGTTCCACCTCCGGCTGCAGGTCCGCCGTCGCCGGCGGATAGGGCATCACGGACTGATTGGGCAGGATGGCCTGGGCCGACTTCATGAAGAAAAATGGCGCCTCGCGCTCGGGATCGCTCCCCATTTCCCGGGCGTGGGTCGCGTAGTTGCGCCCCACGCAGTAGATGTGGCGCACCGGAAATGGATTGCTCGACATCGCCGGAATGGCGATGACGGGCGCAGGCGGAAAGGCATAGCTCATGATCTCGGACTCCTCGTTCGCAAATTCAAGGGTCGACAGGCAAGGGCTTGTTAGCCCGGTGTAGCGTCAGCCAGCGCTCCAGCTCCGCCACATGCTGCGATTCTTCCTTGACGAACTCCTCGGCGAAAGCGCGGACTTCGGGATCCTGGGTTGCCACCAGAATCTCCTTGTAATAGGCCAGGCTGGCACGTTCAGCGTTCAGCGCCACCTGCAGCGCCTCTTCCCGCCCGATGAAGGGGTCGATCGCCCAGATGGCCGCTGATTCCGGGCTTTCAATATCAGGCCATTCAAACTCAATCGGCGACAATTTCGGAATATCACGAGAACCCGAACGGGCGCGCGCTTCTTTTGCATGCAAGCGCGAATATTCCGCAAGCTGGCGAAACAATTTCGCCACTTCTGCGTTCCCGCCCGTTTGCATGGCGTCTGCGAGTTGATCGAAACGCAAAGCGGCATCTTCCTCGAGCCTGATGGAATAGGCCAAGAATGTCTCCACTGAGTCCATGGTAACGATCTCCTTGAATCAAGCAGTACCTCGGCCCAGTCGGCCAGAGCTCCAATCGTTCAGCAAGGCAATATCAATGCCACCATGAAGAGAACAGCCGAGAGCCGCTTTTATTCCGAGGATTTGAGCCGTTCAATCAATGTGCTGGATGTGCCCGCAGCG
>WOZT01000081.1:0-4855 GCA_011620145.1 Gammaproteobacteria bacterium
ATGTCGCCGTTGAGATTGACCGCAATCACGATGTCGGCGCCCAAGGCCCGGCACACGGACACCGGCACCGGGTTGACCAGCCCACCATCAACCAGCCAGCGCCCCTCGGATTGCACGGGTTTGAACAGGCCCGGCAGGGCGATGGAAGCGTGCACGGCATCCAGGATGGGTCCCTGCGTCAGCCAGATCTCCCGACCCGTGCCCAGATCGGTGGCGACAGCGGCGAAGCGCGGCGAGAGGATTTCCAGCGTTTTGGACGCCAGTCGCTCATTGAACAGATTCAAGGCGCGGCGGCCGTGCAGCAGGCCGCCACCGGTCAGGCTCCAGTCCAGCATGCGCACCACTTCGAGCCGCCCCAGCCCCAGCACCCAGGACTTGAGCTCGGCCAGCTCGCCGCCGCAATAGGCGGCCCCGACCAGGGCGCCGATGGACGAGCCGGCGACCACATCAGGCCGGATGCCCAGTTGCTCCAGCGCTTCAAGTACCCCGATATGGGCCCAGCCGCGGGCGGAACCGCTGCCCAGGGCCAGCCCGATGCGCGGCGTCATGCTGCTTCCTCAAGCGCTTGAGAAGCCATCATTCCACGCTGTTGACCAGCGCATGGGGATCTTCCTCTTCCAAACGCTCGAAGAAATCCGGATCCATCATCTCAATGAAGCGCTTGGCGGCAGGGGTCAGGAATTTCCCCTTGCGCACCACCACGCCATAGGTGCGCTGGGGGAAGTAGTCGTTCAACGGGACGGCGTGCAGCCGTTCATGGCCGGTCAGGCAGATGCTGGTGACGATGGAAATGCCAAAGCCCATTTCCACGTATTTCTTGATCACCTCCCAGCCGCCGGCCTCCAGGGTGACCTTGAAATCGAGATTGTGCTGTTGGAACACCATGCGCACCACGCGCCAGGTGCTGAGGTGGCGCGGGGGGAGCAGGAGCCCGTATTTGCTGATCTCCTCCAGGGTGATCTTGTCCCGGGACGCCAGCGGGTGATCCAGCGGCATGATCAGCATGGGGTCGTAGGAATACATGGGCCAGTAGCTGATGTCGTCCGGAACATCGAGCATCGAACCGACGGCCAGGTCGACATCATCGGCCCGCAGCATCTCCATGCCGTCGCGACCGGTCACGTTATGCAGGTTGAAATGAATGCCCGGGTGGCGCGCCGAGAAGCGGCCGACCAGGTCGGGCAGCAGGTAGAGCAGGGTGGATTCCCCGGCGGCGATATTGAGCTGGCCGGATTCCAGCGAGCCGCGGCGCGCCGAGAAATTTTCCGGCAAGGCCTCAAGTCCTTCCACCAGCGGCAGCGCCAGCTCATAAAGGATGTGCCCCTCGGGCGTGAGCTTGATCTTGGGTCCGCGGCGCTCGAACAGCACCACGTCCAGTTCGCGCTCCAGGGCCTGGATCTGCAAGGACACAGACGGCTGGCTCAGGGACATGCGTTCGGCAGCCTTGGAAATGCTGCCGGTCTGGGTGGCGTAACAGAACCCCCGCAGTTGTTGCAGGCGGTTGTGTTTGTAGTAGTGTCGAGACGGTTCCTCCATCAGGCGGTGCTCCCTGCGTGCCATCAATGATTGATCATGGAAATATTAAAAATTGAATGGATTGGGCTGTCAAATGTATTTCAAAAGCTCTATTATTGGCGATTCAAATAGGCCCGGCGATTGCGGGTGTGCGAGAGTGATCCAGAACAAGACCACAGGTCCGTGGCGGTTTTCCGTCATGAATGGCCCATCTGATCCGGTCCCGTACCCCTGGGCTTCGCTGTTGTCCGATGCCCCTGAGGCGTTGGGCTCGCGCTATTGCATTGCCTTGAATCCTTGATGTCCATGTGCCGCAGGAGACTGCCATGACGCCCTACCAGACCCGCAACGGTGAGATCGCGATCCTTGGTCCGATGACGCCCGAGTATCAATCGGTGCTGACTGCCGAGGCCCTTGAGTTCATCGCCGAGCTGGTCGCCCGCTACGCTCCCGAGCGGGACCGCTTGATGGCGCGGCGGCGCGAGCGTCAGCAAGCCTTCGATGGCGGCGCGTTGCCGGATTTTCTCCCTGAAACCGCAGCCATTCGCGCTGGCGACTGGAAGGTGGCGCCGATCCCGGCGGATCTGCAGGATCGGCGGGTGGAGATCACCGGTCCCGTGGACCGCAAGATGATCATCAACGCCCTCAATGCTCCGGTCAAGTGTTTCATGGCCTGCCTGGAGGATGCCCTGTCGCCGACCTGGGACAATGTGATCCAGGGACAGATCAATCTGAAGGACGCGGTGGCGGGAAGCATTTCCTTCGCCAACCCGGATGGCAAGACCTACCGGCTCGGCGACAAGACCGCCGTGCTGATCGCCCGGCCGCGCGGCTGGCACCTGCCGGAAAAGCACATCACGCTCAACGGCCAGATCGTTCCCGCCGCGCTGGTGGACTTCGGCCTGTACTTTTTCCACAACGCCCGCGACCTGATCGCCAAGGGCACCGGCCCCTACTACTACCTGCCAAAGATGGAGAGCCATCTCGAGGCCCGGCTGTGGGCCCAGGTGATGGATTTCTCCGAAGACCACTTTGGACTCGCCCGTGGCACCATCAAGGCCACCATCCTGATCGAGACGCTGCCGGCGGTGTTCGAGATGGACGAGATCCTCTATGAGATGCGCGACCACATCGTCGCCCTCAACTGCGGTCGCTGGGACTATATCTTCAGCTATATCAAGACCCTGAAGAATCATTCCGATCGGGTATTGCCCGACCGGGGTGTCGTGAGCATGGACAAGCCATTCCTGGATGCCTACTCACGGCTGCTGATCAAAACCTGCCACAAGCGGGGTGCATTGGCCATGGGCGGCATGGCGGCGTTCATTCCGGTCAAAGATCCCGGACAGAACGAGATCGCCCTGGCCAAGGTTCGCGCCGATAAAGAACGGGAAGCGCGCAACGGCCATGATGGAACCTGGATTGCCCACCCCGGCCTCGCCGGCGTGGCGGTCGAGGTTTTCAACCAGTACATCGGGCCCAACCGGCTCAACCAGCTCCATGTCATGCGAGACAACGATACCCCCGTCACCGCGCGCGATCTGCTGCAGCCCTGTGAAGGCGCAGCGACCGAGGCGGGACTGCGGGGGAATATCCGGGTTGCCGTGCAATACATCGAAGCCTGGATCAGCGGTCGCGGCGCGGTGCCGATCTATAACCTGATGGAAGACGCAGCGACGGCAGAAATCAGTCGCACCCAGATCTGGCAGTGGATACGCCACGGCATTCGCCTCGACAGTGGGGAGACGGTTACCGCCGCCCTGTTCCGTCGACTGCTCGCCGAGGAGCTGGAAGTGGTCCGCAACGAGGTGGGCGAGGACGCCTACACCAACGGACGCTTCAACGAGGCCGCACAGATCATGGATCGCATCACCACGGCCGATGAGTGCGTGGATTTCCTGACCCTGGCTGCTTACGACTACCTGCCCTAATCGTGGAGAAAATGATGTCGATCACGCGCGAGCAACAAATCAAGGCCCTGGAGAAAGATTGGGCCGAAAATTCCCGCTGGAAGAGTGTCAGGCGCGGTTATTCCGCTGCCGACGTCGTCCGTCTGCGCGGTAGCGTTCAATTGGATCACACGCTGGCCAAGCGCGGCGCCGAGAAGCTGTGGAAGCTGGTCAATGGCGAGGCCAAGAAGGGCTATGTGAACGCCTTCGGTGCGATCACCGCCGGCCAGGCGATGCAGCAGGCCAAGGCCGGCCTGGAAGCCGTGTACCTGTCGGGCTGGCAGGTCGCCGCCGACGGCAACACCTGCGAAACCATGTACCCCGACCAGTCGCTGTACGCCTACGACTCCGTGCCGACCATGGTGCGCCGCATCAACAACACCTTCAAGCGCGCCGATGAAATCCAGTGGTCGCGCGGCATCGAGCCCGGCAGCAAGGAATTCGTCGACTACTTCCTGCCCATCGTGGCGGACGCCGAGGCCGGTTTCGGCGGCGTGTTGAACGCCTTCGAGCTGATGAAGAACATGATCACCGCCGGCGCCGCCGGTGTGCATTTTGAAGACCAGCTGGCTGCCGTGAAGAAGTGCGGCCACATGGGCGGCAAGGTGTTGGTGCCGACTGCGGAAGCCGTCGAGAAGCTCATCGCGGCGCGTTTCGCGGCGGATGTGATGGGCGTGCCGACCATCGTGCTGGCCCGTACCGATGCCGAGGCGGCCAACCTGATCACCTCGAATCATGACGCCAACGACAAGCCCTTCCTGACCGGCGAGCGCACCCAGGAAGGCTTCTACCGCGTCAAGAATGGTCTGGAGCAGGCCATCAGCCGCGGCGTGGCCTATGCGCCCTATGCCGATCTGGTGTGGTGTGAAACCGGTACGCCGGACCTGGGCTTTGCCCGCGAGTTCGCGCAGGCCGTGCTCAAGGCCTGCCCCGGCAAGCTGCTGAGCTACAACTGCTCGCCATCCTTCAACTGGAAGAAGAACCTGGACGACAAGACCATCGCCAAGTTCCAGGATGAGCTGTCCGCGCTGGGCTACAAGTACCAGTTCATCACGCTGGCCGGCATCCACATCAACTGGTACAACACCTTCCAGTTCGCCCATGCCTACGCCCGCGGCGAAGGCATGAAGCACTACACCGAGATGGTGCAGGAACCGGAATTCGCCGCCCGCGAGAAGGGGTACACCTTCGTGTCGCACCAGCAGGAAGTCGGTGCAGGCTACTTCGACGATGTCACCACCGTGATCCAGGGTGGATCGAGCAGCGTCAAGGCGCTGACCGGCTCCACCGAAGAAGAGCAGTTCCACTGAACGGAATCGTTCTGATCTAAACGCGGCAAGCCCATTGTGTTGCCGATGAAAAGACCCGGAGGAGCAATCCCCCGGGTCTTT
>WOZT01000081.1:4955-11102 GCA_011620145.1 Gammaproteobacteria bacterium
GCGGGCTGAATTGTGGCTAGGTAGCTCAGCCGGTTAGAGCGCATCACTCATAATGATGAGGTCGGCGGTTCGAGCCCGCCCCTAGCTACCACATTTCGATGTAAACGGCGCCTTGGGCGCCGTTTTTCGTTGGCGCGGGCGGCCTACTCAAAAAGGCTTGGTAACCGCGAGCAGCACGATGACGACCAGGAACAGCGAGGGAATCTCGTTGATCCAGCGGTAAAAGCGGCCGCTGTGGATGCCCGGCCGCACCGCCAGCTCGCGCATCAGCCGCCATAGATAGACGTGGTAGCCGAGCAGCAGCAGCACCAGCGTCAATTTCAGATGCAGCCAGCCACTTTTGGCATAAGCCTGCCAGGCGTAATCCACCAGCAGCCACAGGCCGAACAGCGCGGTGCCGCTGGCGCCAATGGTCATCATCACGAACAGACGGCGCTCCATCAGCTCGAAGCGCGCGCGCTCGGCGGGGCTGCTCAGTTCACAGTGATAGACGAACAGACGCGGCAGATAGAACAGGCCGGCGAACCAGGTCACCATGAATATCACATGGAAGGCCTTGACGGTGAGCATGGGAAGAGACTCCTGCAACACGGGGAACTTGTGGATCGGGTATCGGCCCGCGATCATGGCAAGGTGGCGATCATGTCGCAAGCAACGCGGGGCCGGCTGGCCCCCATGGGAAGGAGCACAGCGTGATTTCAGCGGGTATCGTGGGCGGGACCGGTTACACCGGCGTGGAGTTGTTGCGGATTCTGGCGAACCATCCGGAAGTGCAGGTGGACTGCCTGACTTCCCGGGGCGCGGAAGGCACGGCGGTCGCTGAATTGTTTCCCAGTCTGCGGGGTCAGATCGATCTGACGTTTGCCGCGCCCGAGGTGGAACGGCTCGCCCGCTGCGATGTGGTGTTCTTCGCCACCCCCCACGGCGTGGCGCTGGACATGGCCGGCGCCCTGCTGGATGCCGGGGCCCGCGTGGTCGACCTCTCCGCCGATTTTCGTCTGCCCGATGCGGCGCTGCTGGCCCGTTGGTATGGCCTCACGCCCGTGAATACCGAGCTGCTGGGCCGGGCGGTCTACGGTTTGCCCGAGGTGAACCGCGAGGCCCTGCGCACGGCTCGGCTGGTGGCCAATCCGGGTTGCTATCCGACGGTGATCCAACTGGGCTTCCTGCCGCTGCTGGAGCGGGGCTGGATCGATCCGCAGCGCCTGATCGCCAGCGCCGCGAGCGGCGCAAGCGGGGCGGGGCGGGGCGCCAAGGTCGATTCCCTGTATTGCGAGGTGGCGGACAATTTCCGCGCCTATGGCGTGGCGGGCCATCGCCACCTGCCGGAGATCGAAACCCATCTGGCGCGGGCCACGGGCCACACCGTGGGGCTGACCTTCGTGCCCCATCTCGCGCCCATGAACCGTGGCATGCATGCCACGCTGTTCGCGTTCCTGCGCGAGGCGGTGGATGAAACGGAATTGCATGCCCTGTATGCCGCCCGCTACGTGGACGAGCCTTTCGTGGACGTCCTGCCGCTGGGACAGCATCCCGCCACCGCCAGCGTGCGCGCGGCCAACACCTGCCGCCTGAGCGTGTTCCGGCCCCAGAATGGTGAGACCGTGGTGGTGCTTGGCGTGATCGACAACCTGGTCAAGGGCGCGGCGGGCCAGGCAATCCAGAACATGAACCTGATGTTCGGCCTGCCCGAATCCATGGGGCTCGAGGCCTTGGCCGTGATGCCCTGACCCCATCGAGGCGCATGGCGGCCACGCTTGCATGGATCCGCCTTTTTCCACTGGTATCGAACGATCGTTTTGTGGTAAATCTAAGCGTTGTTCAGAAGGGGAGGCGGTTGAAGCATCTCCTGCCGGACGGCAAGCATCCATCAGACACTGACAAGCCGGTTGATCAGGCTTGCGGGCACTTGGTGTGACCGTCCGCATTTCGTTGTGCAGGCCTGGGAGTTTTCCAGGGCCTGTGTTTTAAAAAGGGCTTGAGAAGGAGTTCAAGCGATGAATTTCAAATTTTCCCAGGATCAGGAAATGATGCGCGACTCGGCCAAGCGCCTGCTGGCCGATCTGTCGTCATACGCCGCAGTCCATAAGATTCTCGATTCCGAAGCCACCCACGACGCCAACCTGTGGAAACAGATGGCCGAGGCGGGCTGGCTGAGCACCGCCATCCCCGAGGAATACGGCGGGGCCGGCATGGGTTATCTCGAACTGGCCGTGCTGGCTGAAGAAATGGGCAAGACCCTGGCCTGCACCCCGTTCTCTTCCTCCATCTACATGGCAGCGGAGCTGATCAAGGCCGCTGGTTCCGAATCCCAGAAAGCCACTTATCTCGCCAAGCTGGCGGCTGGCGATGCCATCGCCACCGTGGCCTATGCCGAGAAGGGCCGCATCGACGCCGCTGGCGTCCAGGTCAAGGCGCAAGGGCGCAAGCTGACCGGCGTGAAATCCCCGGTGGTGGACGGCTTGAGTGCCGATCTCGCCATTGTTTCGGCGCGTGACGAGGAAGGCGTGTCCCTGTACCTGGTCAACCTGGCCGACAGCAAGGTGACCCGTGAATCCGTTGCGACCATGGACCGGACGCGCAAGCAGGCCCGCCTGAGCTTCAACGGCGTGGACGCCGAGCCGCTGGGCAAGGCCGGCCAGGGCGCCGCGTTGCTGGACGCGATGTCCTACAAGGCCGCAGCCTTGTTTGCCTTCGAGCAGGTGGGTGGCGCACAGGCAGCCATGGAAATGGCGGTTCAGTACGCCAAGGAACGCTATGCCTTTGGCCGGCCGATTGGCTCCTTCCAGGCCATCAAACACCGCATCGCCGACATGTTCGTCAAGGTCGAGACTGCTCGATCCAGCGCCTACTACGCCGCCTGGGCGCTGGAAAGCGCGCCGGAGAAGCTGCAGCAGGCCGCCAGCGGCGCCCGCGTCATGGGCATCGATGCCTATGCGTTTGCCGCCCAGGAAAACGTCCAGGTCCATGGCGGCATCGGGTTCACCTGGGAAGCCAACCCCCATCTGCACATGAAGCGTGCCAAGCATCTGGAAAGCCTGCTTGGCGGCGCCATCGTCTGGCGGGAACGGTTGATGCGCAGCCTGGAACAGGCCGCCTGAACGGTCCATCCAGGGATTTGGAATTTTAGGAGGATAGGGAACATGGATTTCAACGATACCCCGCAGGAAGCGGAATTCCGCGCCGAAGTCAGCCAGTGGCTGTCCCAGAATGCCAAGCTGCGCAGCGAGTCGGGCGGCATGATGAGCATGTTCGCAGAAGCCGAGGGCGGCGAACTGCGCGGCGAAGCCGAATGGGAAATGGTCCGCACCTCCCAGGCGTGGCAGCGCAAGAAGGCTGACGCCAATTGGGGTGTGATCACTTGGCCGAAGAAATTCGGCGGCCGCGGCGGCAACATCATGCAGCAGGTCATCTGGGGCCAGGAAGAGGCCAAGTACGAGACCCCCGCCAACATCTTCATGATCGGCATCGGCATGGCCGGTCCCACCATCATGACCCACGGCACCAACGAGCAGAAGGATCGCTACCTGCAGCCCATGCTGCGCGGCGATGAAGTGTGGTGTCAGTTGTTCAGCGAACCCGGCGCCGGTTCCGACCTGGCCGGCCTGCGCACCCGCGCCGTCAAGGACGGCGACGACTGGGTCATCAACGGCCAGAAGGTCTGGACCTCCGGTGCCCATTACTCCAAATGGGGCATCCTGGTCACCCGCCACGATCCCAGCCTGCCCAAGCACAAGGGCCTGACCTACTTCATCGTCGACATGGAATCGCCGGGCGTCGAAGTCCGTCCGATCCGCCAGATCACCGGCGGCGCCAATTTCAACGAAGTGTTCTTCAACGACGTGCGCATCCCGGACAGCAATCGGCTGGGCGCCGTGGGCCAGGGTTGGGCGGTGTCCATCACCACCCTGATGAACGAGCGCATGAGCATCGGTGGCGGTGGCGGCCTGTTCGGCGGCGACAATGGCCTCGGCAGCATCGTGGCCCTGTTGCGCGAAACCACCCTGGACGGGCGTCCGGCCCTGGAGCACGACGCCGTGCGCCAGAAGATGGCCGAATTCGCTGCCCGCTTCAAGGCGCTGGAGCTGACCGGCTATCGCACCCTGTCGGCCTTGTCGCAGGGCGCCATGCCGGGTTCGGAAAGCTCGGTCATGAAGCTGGCCATGGGTCTGCTGATCCAGGAAATGGCGGCCTTCATCATGGAACTCCAGGGCGCGGCCGGCGTGCTGACCGATCGCCAGGACACCCTGATGGAAGCCATGTGGCAGCAGGCCTATCTGGGCATTCCGGCGATCCGCATCGCCGGCGGCACGGATGAGGTCCAGCGCAACATCATCGGCGAGCGCATCCTCGGCCTGCCCACGGATATCCGCATCGACAAGACCGTGCCGTTCAACGAAGTCCCCACCGGACCCAGCAAGAAGGGCTGAACGTCCCTGACTGACGCCATGCCCCGCACTGCTTGAAGGTGCGGGGCATGCTTTTTTAACAACGCCGGTCCCGTTTGACCTCAGTTACACGCATTACCCAAGATTTTTTCAATCCTCAAGGAGAATTGGCCATGGCCAAGCAAGTGCCTCTGGAAGAGGGCTATCTCGTCATTCCCGAAGCCGAGGGCGAACGCCCGCGTTTGTTGGGCTCCTACAGCCCCGAGGCGAAGAAGTATTTCTTTCCTCGCCGCATGCAGTGTCCGCTGACCGAAACGCCCGTCGAGGACGTCGAGCTGTCCTCCGAGGGCGTGCTCTATTCCTGGACCTGGGTGCTGATGCCCTTCATGGGCGCCGCCAAGATGGGCGACGGCAAGGCCCACGGCGTGGGTCAGATCGACCTGCCCGAAGGGGTGCGCGTCCAGGCCGTGATCAGCGGCAAGATGGGCGACTGGGAGATCGGCATGCCCATGGGCATGGTGGCCCTGCCCATCAAGAAGAAGGGCGATACGGAAATGTGCAGCTTCGGCTTCGAGCCGATCCGCAAGGGGGAATGAGGAAATGTTGGAAGACGTATACGTCGCCGGCGTGGGGATGCATCCCTTCGGCAAGCATGGCAAGAGCAACAAGGAAATGGCCTACGTGGCCGGCAAGGCCGCGCTGAAGGACGCCGGCATCAAGTTCCGCGATGTGGGCGCGCTCTACAACGGCTACATCATGGGCGACATGACCGAAGGCGTGGCCATCGCCAAGGATCTGGGTCTGACTGGCGTGCCGGTGGTCCATGTCGAGAATGCCTCGGCCACGGGGTCCACGGCTTTCCGGGAAGCCTGCCTGCGGGTTGCTTCCGGCCAGGCCGACATCGCCATGGCGCTGGGCTTTGACGACATCGTGCGCATGGGCCAGATGATGATGCAGATGTACATGGCCCAGGGGCCGCGCATCGAAAGCATGGTGCTGCCCGCCGCGTTCTTTGCCATGTGGGCGGTGCGCCGCACGCATGAATACGGCACCTCCCCGGAGATCTATGCCCGCATCGCCGCCAAGAACTGGAACCACGCCCGCTACAACCCCATGGCGCAGCGCCAGTCGGATCACGAAGTGACCATCGAGGAAGTGCTGGCCTCCAAGCCAGTCGCCCATCCCCACACCACCATGATGGCCTGTGCCACGGGTGGCGGTGCGGCCTGCGCCATCGTGACCAACAAGAAATGGGCGAAGAAACTGGCGGCCGGCCGGCCGCTGGTGCGGGTGCTGTCCTCCCAGTTGCAATCCGAGCAGTATGTCGATGGCCACATCTTCATGGGCGCCGTGGTGGGACCGAGTGAACTGACCCGCTCCACCTCGCAGGCCTGTTATGAAGAAGCCGGACTGGGTCCAAAGGATGTCAGCCTGGTGCACGTCCACGACGCCTTCCCCATCGAAGAACTCATGTACTACGAGCTGATGGGCTTCTGCGGCGAGGGCGAGGGCGAGAAGCTGGTGCTGGAAGGCGCCACCCAGATCGGTGGGCGCATTCCGTTCTCCACCGACGGCGGCCTCATCGCCCGCGGCCATCCGGGCGGTCCCACGGGCCTGGCCCAGGTGTGGGATGCCACCCAGCAATTGCGCGGTGAATCCGGCAAGCGCCAGGTGGAAGGCGCCCATACGGCCGCAGTACACATGATGGGGGCCGGCTCGGTCTGCGTCATGCACATGCTGCACCGCGAAAACGCCTGAT
>WOZT01000187.1:0-2761 GCA_011620145.1 Gammaproteobacteria bacterium
ACTTCGACCTCATCGCCGACAGCGACCTCCAGTTCTCCCTTCTCATTGTAGAACTGGCGGATATCGATCACGCCTTCGGATTTGAACCCGGCGTTGACGATGACGCTATCGCCGCGAATCCCGACCACGCGGCCCATGATGATGGACCCGGGCTGCATGGTTTGGCCACGCAGGCTTTCCTCGAACAGTTCGGCAAAACTCTCAGACATGCACACTCGCCACATTGACGGCCTTGCGGCCGGTAAGGTCCCGGCCATAGACCGGAACAAGGTTGATTTCCAGGCAAGGCTGCAAAGCCCGGCCACCCACTCCCCTACAGGAGAATTCCTTTGTACGCAGCATTCCGGCATGCGCACTCATGATCAGCAAAGCTTTCGGTCCCGGCCCAAGGCAATGATTTCCTCGCACAAGTGCTCTGGCAAGCGCCCGGTGGAATCGATCGTCAGCGCGTCCGGCGCCGGCTTCAGGGGCGCGATGCGGCGTTCCCGATCCTGGCGATCCCGGCCCTCGATCTCCTTGATCAAGCTGGGAATGCTAGCATCGATTCCATGCTCCATCAACTGTTTATGGCGCCGCCGGGCGCGTTCTTCCGCCGAGGCGATGAGAAAGATCTTCAGCGGCGCATCGGGGAAAACCACGGTTCCCATGTCCCGGCCATCGGCGATCAAACCGGGCGCCTGTCGACTGGCCTGCTGGCGTGCCAAGAGCGCCTCCCGCACAGCCGGGTAGGCCGCGACCCGGGAAGCGTCGGCGCCTGTGGTTTCGGCGCGCACCGCCGCCGTCACATCGCGCCCTGCCAACTCAATCCGCTCCCGCCCCTGTTCATCTCCCGAAAATGCCACATCCAGAGCGTAGGCCAATCCGGCCAGTTCGTCAGCTGCTCCCAGGTCAATCCCGGCTTGCCGAGCCGCCACCGCCACCAACCGATACAAGGCGCCGCTATCCAGAAAATGCCAGCCCAGCCGGCGCGCCAGCATCCGCCCCACCGTGCCCTTGCCCGAGCCGCTGGGGCCATCCAGGCAGATGACCGGCACCGCATGTGCTTCATGCATTGCCAGGCACCACGCTCAGCTGCATCCCGGCCTGCGCCGCCAAGGCGGCAAAACCGGGGAAGGAGGTTTCCACGTTACCGCAATTGAGGATCCGGATCGGTCCCCGGGCGCGCAGGGCGGCCATGGCAAAGGCCATCGCGATGCGGTGATCGCCGTGGCTGTCCACCGTGCCGCCCTGAATCACGCCGCCGCGGATACGCAGGCCATCCGGCCGCGGCTCGGCAAACACCCCCAGCGCGTTCAGGCCATCGGCCATGACCTGGATGCGGTCGCTTTCCTTTACCCGCAACTCCGCCGCGCCGGTCAGCAGGGTTTCCCCCTCGGCGCAGGCGGCGGCCACGAACAGCGCCGGAAATTCATCGATCGCCAGCGGCACCAGCGCCTCGGGAATCACCACACCATGCAGGGGCGCCGCGCGGACCCTCAGATCCGCCACCGGTTCGGCCCCGAACATCCGGGGTTGTTCGATCGTGATGTCGGCGCCCATGGCCCGCAGGATGTCGATCACACCGGTACGGGTCGGATTGATTCCCACCTCGCGCAACCGCAATTCCGATCCCGTGACCAAGCTGGCGCCGACCAGAAAAAACGCGGCCGAGGACAGATCGGCGGGCACCTGTAGCTGGCCGGCCGCCAGGCGACCGCCGCCGTGCAGACTCACGCTCAACGGCCCCCGCTGCAAGGGATAGCCCAGGCTTTCCAGCATGCGCTCGGTATGATCCCGGGACGGCGCGGGTTCCTCCACGCAGGTTTCCCCTTCGGCATACAGGCCCGCCAGGAGCAGCGCCGATTTGACCTGGGCACTGGCCACCGCCGAGACGTGATGGATGCCCCGCAGGCGCTGTCCACCGACGATGGACAGGGGCGGCGTGCCGGCATCGGTCCCATGGATCACCGCGCCCATCCGGGTCAGGGGCTCCATGACCCGGCGCATCGGCCTACGGCTCAACGAGGCATCACCCACCAGGGTGGTATCGAAGCGCTGCGCGCACAGCAACCCCGCCAGCAGCCGCATGGAGGTGCCGGAATTACCCAGATCCAAGGGCCTGTCCGGCGCCTGCAGCCCGGCCAGGCCCACGCCATGGATGCGCAACCGGCCCGCCTCGGGACCTTCAATGGTCACGCCCATGGCGCGAAACGCATCCCGCGTGGCCAGGCAATCCAGGCCATCGAGAAAACCGCTTACCTCGGTCGTCCCCTCGGCCAGTGAGCCGAAGATGATGGCGCGATGGGAAATCGATTTGTCTCCGGGCACCCGAAACTCACCCTGCAAGGGACCGCCGCCGGATGCGATGTAATCAACAGTCATGGCTGCCTCAGTGTCGGAATGCATCGCGCGTCCGTTTGGCCTCGCGGAACACGGTTTCCAGCCGGGCCCCATCGCCGGCGGCAATCGCCCGGGCCAGCTCATCCAGGTCGGCGCGGAAACGATCCAGGGTATCGAGCAGCGCCGGCGCATTGGTGAGACAGATATCCCGCCACATCACCGGATCGCTGCTGGCAATGCGGGTGAAATCGCGAAACCCGCCGGCGGCGTAGCGCAGCACCTCGGATTGGGCGTCCATCTGGGCCAGGGTATGCATCAGCGCAAAGGCCACCACATGGGGCAAATGGCTGGTGGCCGCCAGCATCTGGTCATGGGTGTGGGCGTCCATTTCTTCCACCACCGCCCCGGCCGCCTCCCACATGGCGCGCACGGCAGCGATGGC
>WOZT01000187.1:2861-4897 GCA_011620145.1 Gammaproteobacteria bacterium
GCCAACGCCAGGGAACCACCGATGAGACCCACTCCGATCACGCACAGGCGACGTATCATGATTGCAGCAGCCGTCCCAGGGTTTCCAGAAAGCGGGCGTTGTGCTCGGGCAAGCCTACGCTGACCCGCAGCGACTCCGACAGGCCGTAGCCGGCTACCGGACGCACGATGATGCCGGAGCGCAGCAAACGCTGATTCAGATCGGCCGCATCGGGCACGCGGAAGGTGATGAAATTCCCCACCGAAGGAATGTACGGCAAGCCAAGGGCCGCAAGCCCCGTCGAGAGTTGCGTAAGGCCGGCGCGGTTGATGGCCACCGCCGCAGCCAGATGGTCGGTATCGGCCAACGCAGCCCGCGCTGCGGCAAGCCCCAAGCTGTTGACATTGAACGGCTGGCGCAAGCGGTTCAGCAGATCGGCCAGGGCGGGATGGCTCACAGCATAGCCCACCCGCAGGGCGGCCAGCCCATAGGCCTTCGAGAAGGTGCGGGTTACCAGCAGATTGGGATAGCGCGCCAGCAGCCGGCAACCATCGGGGTAGCCGGCTTGCTGCACGTATTCGAAATAGGCCTCATCCAGCACCACCACGACCTGGGGTGGCACGGCGCCCAGGAAGTTCTCCAGCGCGTCCCGATCGATCCAGGTGCCGGTGGGGTTGTTGGGATTGGCGATGAAGACCACGGCTGTGTTGCCATCCATCCGTTCCGCCATGGCCGCCAGATCGTGTCCGCAGGGCTGCGCGGCATCGGCGGGCAGGGCGGGCGCCACCCGGGCTTCAGCCCCCACCGCGCGCGTTGCCAAGGCATAGATGGCGAAGGCATGGGCCGACATCACCGCATTGCGTCCCGGCGCAAGGAATGCCTGAGCCACCAGATTGAGCAAGTCGTTCGAGCCATTCCCCAGGGTCACCTGGGCTGGCGCCACATCCAGATGACCGGCCAGCGCCTGCTTCAGGGCATGACCGCTGCCGTCGGGATACAGGGCCAGGCGGTCCAATTCAGCCTCAAGGACCCGGCGCACGCCCGGCGCGGGACCCAGCGGGCTTTCGTTGGACGCCAGCTTGATGATGTTGGCAATCCCCAGCTCCCGCTCCAGCTCCTCGATCGGCTTGCCCGGCTCGTAGGGCGCCAGATCGCGGACGGCCGGCAGGGCTTGCGCCAGGAAATCGGGATTGGGGTGCATGGATGTCTGTGCCTCGCTCATATCCTGTCAGCGTTCAGCCGACGGCCACCGGATAGGACCCCAGGCGCTTGACCCAGGCCGCTCGCTCGGTGAGCGCGGCCAGAGCAGCGGCCACGGCGGGATCCTGCGCGTGTCCTTCCAGATCCAGAAAGAAGTTGTAGTCCCATGGACCGCGCCGGGAGGGACGCGATTCGATGCGCGTCAGGCTCACCCCATGTTGGTGAAATGGCTCCAGCACCCGGAACAGCGCGCCGGGCCGATTGTCCACCGCCACCATCAGGGAGGTCTTGTCGCGCCCGGAGACCTCGGCATCATCGCGGGCGATCACCAGGAAGCGGGTGGTGTTGTCCGGCTCATCCTCGATGTTCTCAGCCAGAACGTTCAAGCCATACAGCCGGGCCGCTTCCCGGCTGGCCACGGCCGCGATCCCCGTTCCGGCGGCGACTTGCCGGGCCGCATCCCCATTGCTGACCACCGCCCGACGTGGAACACCCGCCAGATGCCGATCCAGCCACTCCCGACACTGGGCCAGGGACTGGGCATGGCTGAGCAGTTCGGTGATCTCCGTCACAGCCGTCACGCGGGCGAGCAGGCAATGGTGCACCGGCAGGACAATTTCCGCGCAAATGCGCAGATTGGAACGGGCGAACATGTCCAGGGTGTGGGTCACCACCCCTTCGGTCGAATTCTCCACCGGCACCACACCACAATCGGCGCCCCCGGCCTCGACCTCCCGGAACACCTCATCGATGGCGCCCAGCGGCGTGGTCTGGACGCCTTGACCGAAGTGCTTGAAGACCGCCGCCTGGGTGTAGGTCCCCTCCGGCCCCAGATAGGCGATCCGCAAGGTTTTTTC
>WOZT01000187.1:4997-11003 GCA_011620145.1 Gammaproteobacteria bacterium
GCCAGCCGCTCCACCTCGCCCACCGCTCCCTGGGGCGCGGCGTTTTCCTCCGTCATACGGCGCGGGCTGCCAGCACGCCGTCAATGGCGCGCAACCGGGCCAGTGCCGTGTCCGGTACGGGCTGGTTGACGTCCACCACGGTGTAGGCGAGATCGCCCCTGGATTTGTTCAGCATATCGAGAATATTCAGGCTGAAGCCCGCCAGCGTGGACGAAATCTGTCCCAGCATGTTGGGCACATTGGCATTGGCGATACACACCCGATAGCCTTCCGCATGGGGCAGCATCACTTCGGGAAAATTCACCGCATTGCGGATGTTGCCGTTTTCCAGGTAATCCCGCACCTGCTGCACCACCATGACGGCGCAATTTTCCTCGGCTTCATGGGTGGATGCGCCCAGATGGGGCAGCGCGATGACCCGAGGATGGCCCTGCAGCGCGACGCCCGGGAAATCGCAGACATAACCGCCCAGCTTGCCCTCATCCAGCGCTTCACGCACCAGACCCGACTCAACCACGCCCTCGCGGGAGAAATTCAGCACCACCAGACCGGGCTTGGCCAGTTTCAAGCGCTCGGCGTTGAGCATATTGCGGGTGTGGTCATTCAGCGGCACGTGGAAGGTCAGGTAATCCGCCTGGGCGACCACTTCCTCGACACTGCGCGCCTGGCCCACGCCGGAGGAGAGTTGCCAGGCGTTTTCCACCGTGATCTTGGGATCCAGGCCGATGACGCGCATCCCCAGGGCATGGGCGGCATTGGCGACCTTGACGCCGATGGCACCCAGACCGATCACGCCCAGCGTCCGCCCCGGCAGTTCCGTGCCCACGAACTGTTTCTTGCCTGATTCCACCGCCTTGTGCATGGCGGCATCGTCCCCCGTCAGGCCATCCACGAAACGCAGCGCCTGGGGGATATTGCGCGAGGCCATCAGCAGGCCCACCAGCACCAGTTCCTTGACGGCATTGGCATTGGCACCCGGGGTGTTGAACACCGGCACGCCCAGGGCGGACAGCCGCGCGATGGGGATGTTGTTGACGCCGGCGCCGGCGCGGCCCACCGCCTTGAGCGAGCCCGCAAAGCTCATGTCATGCATGACCTGGGAACGCACCAGGATGGCATCGGGATCGGCTACGTCGCCGCCGACCTGGTAGCGGTCGGCCTCGAACTGGCTCAGGCCACGGGGGGAAATATTGTTCAGCGTCTGAATCTTGAACATGACTTGGGCCTTCATTGAGTCAAGGGGGTCGCGTGATGCGCCTGCGATCTGTGGTCAGCCATTCCGCCGCTGGAAATCCTTCATGAAATCCACCAGCGCCGCCACTGCCTCGAAGGGAACGGCATTGTAGATGCTCGCGCGCATACCGCCCACCGAGCGGTGCCCCTTGAGCCCGACCAGGCCGGCGGCCTTGGCCTCGCTGAGGAAGCTCGCATCCAGCGCCGCATCCGGAAGAATGAACGGCACGTTCATCCAGGAGCGATCCGCCACCGCCACCGGGTTGCGATAGAACCCCGACGTGTCGATGGTCTGATAGAGCAGCTCCGCCTTGCGGCGATTGGTTTCGGCCATGGCGGCCAGACCGCCCTTGGCCTTGAGGTGGGCGAATACCAGGCCCGCCACATACCACGCGAAGGTGGCAGGCGTGTTGTACATGGACTCGTTCTCGACCTGCGGCGCGTAATCCAGGATGGTGGCCGTGCCCGGCAGCGCGTGTCCCACCAGGTCTTCACGCACGATGACCAGCGTCAGTCCGGCCGGCCCGACGTTTTTCTGCGCGCCACCGTAAATGATGCCGAAACGGGAGACGTCGATCGGACGCGACAGCAGGGTCGAAGAGAAATCCCCCACCAGCGGCACGGCGCCCGTCTCGGGAATCCACTGGAATTCCACGCCGCCGATGGTTTCATTGGGGGTGTAATGGACATAGGAGGCCTGCGGATCAAGGCGCCAGGCCGACTGGGGCGGGATGGCGGTGAAACCGCTTTCCTCACCGGAGGCCGCGACATTCACGGTGCCGAATTTCTTGGCCTCGCCAATGGCCTTCTTGGACCAGGCGCCGGTGTGGATATAGTCGGCCCGGCGTCCCTCACCCATCAGGTTCAGGGGAACCATGGCGAACTGGGCCGTGGCGCCACCCTGCAGGAACAACACCTTGTAGTTCGCCGGGATGGCGAGCAGATCGCGCAGGTCCTGTTCTGCCTGGGCCGCGATGGCCATGAATTCCTTGCCGCGATGGCTCATTTCCATCACGGACATGCCGCTGCCGTGCCAGTCCAGCAGTTCGTCCCGCACCTGTTCCAGAACCGCTTGCGGCAGCGCCGCCGGGCCCGCGTTGAAATTGTGTACCCGCGCCATAATGTCCTCTGTCGACTGCCAATACCCGAAACCCTGACTGGTGGCGAAGCGCCGCTCAGATCAGATCGTCGCCGTTGCCTTCATCCTCGTCCAGGCAGATCACCCGGTCCACGGCACACAGCCGCTCGCCGGCATCCAGCTTGATGACCCGCACGCCCTGGGTATTGCGCCCCAGGACCGAGATCTCCGCCACCGCCGTGCGCACCAGGGCGCCACCGCTGCTCAGCAGCATCACCTGATCATCCGCGTTCACCCGCACCGCCGCCACCATGCGGCCATTGCGCTCACTGGTCTGCAAGGCGATCACGCCCTGCCCGCCCCGACCGTGTACCGGGAAGTCCTCGAACCGGGTCCGTTTGCCGAAGCCATTTTCCGCCACCGTCAGGACCGTCCCCTCGCCCACCTTGAGCAGGCCAATCACCTGGCCGTTGCGGCCCAGCTTGATGCCCCGGATGCCGCCAGCGGCGCGGCCCATGGAGCGCACTTCCGATTCGGGGAAACGGATGGCCTTGCCGGCATCGGTGAACAGCATGACATCGGTCTGGCCATCGGTCAGCGCGACATCGACCAGCCGATCGTCGTCTTTCAGCAGGATGGCGATGATGCCGGACGTGCGTGGCCGGGAGAACTCGGAGAGCGGCGTCTTCTTGACCGTCCCCCCGCGGGTGGCCATGAACACATGGCTGTCCTCGGTGAATTCCTTGATGGGCAAAATCGCGGTGATACGCTCGCCCATGCCCAAGGGCAACAGGTTCACGATCGGCTTGCCGCGCGCGCCCCGGCTGCCCTGGGGCAATTCATAGACCTTGAGCCAGTAGACCTTGCCCAGGGAAGAGAAGCACAGCAGGGTATCGTGGGTGTTGGCCACGAACATCGTGTCGATGAAATCCTCTTCCTTCTGGGCCGTGGCATTCTTCCCGCGGCCGCCCCGGCGTTGCGCCTGGTACTGGTCCACCGGCTGGCTCTTGGCGTAACCCTGATGCGTCAGGGTGACGACGACCTCCTGCGGCGTGATCAGGTCTTCCAGGCTCAGGTCGAGATGATCGGTCAGGATCTCGGTGCGCCGGGGATCGGCGTATTCGGCGCGGATGCGCGTCAGCTCCTCGCGGATCACCGCCATGAGCCGGCCCGGATCGGCCAGAATCAGGCCCAGCTCGCGGATGGTGTCGAGCAATTCGCGGTATTCATTGAGCAGCTTGTCCTGCTCCAATGCGGTCAGCCGGTGCAGCCGCAGATCCAGGATGGCCTGGGCCTGGGCCGGCGAGAGGCGGTAGCCGTCCGGTCCCTGGCCGAACTCGGGATCGAGCCCCTCCGGGCGCGCGGACACCTCGCCCGCCCGCTCCAGCATCACCTCGACCAGATTCGACGCCCAAGGCCGCGCCATCAACCCCGTCTTGGCCTCGGCCGGCGTCGGCGACGCCTTGATCAGGGCGATCATCTCGTCGATGTTGGCCAGCGCGATGGCCAGACCCTCGACCAGATGGGCGCGCTCGCGCGCCTTGCGCAGCTCGAACAGGGTGCGCCGCGTCACCACCTCGCGGCGATGGCGCAGGAACGCCTCCAGCAGATCCTTGAGATTGAGCAGTCGCGGCTGACCGTCCAGCAGGCCCACCATGTTGATGCCGAACACGGTCTGCATGGCGGTGTGCTGATAGAGGTTGTTGAGCACCACCTCGGCCACCTCGCCGCGACGCAGCTCGACCACCATGCGCAGGCCGTCCTTGTCGGACTCATCGCGCAGCTCGGTGATCCCCTCGATGCGCTTCTCCTTGACCAGCTCGGCGATTTTCTCCATCAACCGGGCCTTGTTGACCTGGTAGGGCAGTTCGGTGACCACGATGGCCTGGCGGCCGCGATCGAATTCCTCGAAGTGGCAGCGCGAGCGCAGGTAGATGCGGCCGCGGCCCGTGCGGTAGGCCTCGCGGATACCGTGTACGCCGTTGATGATCGCGCGGGTGGGGAAATCCGGCCCCGGCACGCGCTCCAGCAGGTCCTCGATTTCCAGCGCCGGATTGTCGATCAGTGCCAGACAGGCATCCACCACCTCGCCCAGGTTATGGGGCGGGATGTTGGTGGCCATGCCCACGGCGATACCGGTGGAACCGTTGATCAACAGGTTGGGCACGCGGGTCGGCATGACCAGCGGCTCATGTTCGGAGCCGTCGTAGTTGGCGCCGAAATCGACCGTTTCCTTGTCCAGATCGGCCAGCAGCTCGTGGGCCAGCTTGGACATGCGGATTTCGGTATAGCGCATGGCGGCCGGCGCATCGCCGTCGATGGAGCCGAAGTTGCCCTGCCCGTCCACCAGCAGATAGCGCATGGAAAACGGCTGGGCCATGCGCACGATGGTGTCGTACACCGCCGTGTCGCCGTGCGGGTGGTATTTACCGATGACGTCGCCCACCACGCGGGCGGATTTCTTGTAAGGCTTGTTCCAGTCGTTGCTGAGCTCGTGCATGGCAAAGAGCACGCGCCGATGCACGGGTTTCAGGCCGTCGCGCACATCGGGCAGCGCCCGGCCCACGATCACGCTCATGGCGTAATCCAGATAGGACTGACGCATCTCGTCTTCGAGATTGACGTTCAGGATTTCTTTCGCTGCCTCGACCATGCCTTGCCGTCGCGGGATGAATCCCCGCGTCCCGTTACCGATTTAAGAGGCGAATCTTAGCACAGGGGAAAGCCTGTCTCACGACCGGGCCATCAAGGCCGCCAGGGTGCGCGCATCGGGTCGTTCGATGGCGCCTTTTTCGGTCACCAGCACATCGATGAGCGCCGCCGGAGTCACATCGAACACCGGATTGGGCGCCTCCAGCAGCGGCTCCGGCCCGGTCCGGCCGGCGAGGCGCCATACTTCCTCCGGTCCGCGGAATTCGATGGGGATCTCACCGCCTTCGGCCAGCGCGAGGTCCACGGTGGTGCTGGGCGCCACCACCATGAAGCGCAATCCGTGGTGACGCGCCGCCACGGCCAGGGCATAGGTGCCGATCTTGTTGGCCACATCGCCGTTGGCGGTGATGCGGTCGGCGCCCACGATCACCCAGTCGATCTCGCCGCGCGCCATGAAAAACGCCGCTGCGCTGTCCACGATCAGGCTCACCGGAATGCCGTCCCGATTCAGCTCCCAACTGGTCAGCCGCGCGCCCTGCAACCAGGGCCGCGATTCGGTGGCGAACACCCGCGCCAGACGATCCTGCGCCCAGGCGGTGCGGATCACCCCCAGCGCCGTGCCCAGCCCGGCGGTGGCCAGCGAGCCGGTGTTGCAATGGGTGAGCACCCGCGTGCCCGGCGCCAGATAGGCGCTGCCCAGCTCGCCCATGCGCCGGTTGGCGGCCAGATCCGCCGCCCACAGCCCGTCCGCCGCCCGCTCCAGGGCTTGCCAGTCCCCCGGCGCACCCTGTCGGGCGATTATTTCGAGATGGGACAGGGCGCCCGCCAGATTGACCGCGGTAGGGCGGGACGCTGCCAGCAAGCGGACTGCGGCAGCGATCCCGGCTTGCCATCCGGATGCATCCGCGCCTGCCAGCGCCCGGGCGGCCATCACCAGCCCATAGGCGCCCGCCAGACCGATTGCCGGGGCGCCGCGCACCGCCATGTCATGGATGGCGCGGGCGGTCTCGGAGGCATCCGTCGCGACCAGCCAGCGCACCTCG
>WOZT01000239.1:0-7580 GCA_011620145.1 Gammaproteobacteria bacterium
TCCTTGGGCTTGCGCGCCTCGAACAAGTCCGCGACCCGAGGCAGACCGCCGGTGATGTCACGCGTCTTGCTGGATTCCTGTGGAATACGGGCCAATACGTCGCCGACGCGGACTTCCGTTCCGTCCTCCACCAGCACCAACGCACCAGCTGGCAAGAAGTAGGCAGCCGGAATCGTCGTGCCCGGGAAATGCAGGTCGTCGCCGCCCTCATTCACCAGCTTGATCATGGGTCGCATATCGCGCCCAGCGCCGATGCGTTGCTTCGGATCCAGGATCACCACCTGGGACAGACCCGTCATCTCGTCAACTTGGCGCTGGATCGACAACCCCTCGGCCATCTGCACGAAGCGCAGGCGACCCGCGATTTCGGTGACCACCGGATGGGTATGAGGATCCCACTGGGCCACGATCTGACCCGCATCCACGGGATCTCCATCATTCACCAGCAAGGTGGCCCCATAGGGGATCTTGTAGCGCTCCCGTTCGCGGCCGAATTCATCGGTGACACCAATTTCGCCGGAGCGGGACACAGTGACCAGAGAGCCGGCGTGGTTACGGACCGATTTGGCATTATGCAGGCGCAGTGCTCCCTTGCGCTTGACCTGAACATTGTTCACCGAGGCCGAGCGTGAGGCCGCGCCCCCGATGTGGAAAGTCCGCATCGTCAACTGCGTTCCCGGTTCGCCGATGGACTGAGCTGCAATGACCCCCACGGCTTCACCGCCGTTCACCGTATGGCCACGCGCCAGATCGCGGCCATAGCACATGGCGCAGATGCCGTAACGAGACTCGCAGGTGATGGGCGAACGCACCCGGACCCGATCGACTCCCAGGCGCTCCATTTTCTCAACCAGTTTTTCATCCAGCAGGGTGTTGGCTTCGATGACCAACTCACCCGTGGTGGGGTCGGTGACGGATTCAGCCAGCACGCGCCCCAATACCCGTTCCCGCAACGGCTCCAGCACATCGCCACCTTCTACGATGGGCGACAGGGGCAGCCCATGGGAGGTCCCACAGTCCGTCTCCAAAATGACCACATCCTGCGACACATCCACCAGACGCCGGGTCAGGTAACCCGAGTTGGCAGTCTTGAGCGCGGTGTCCGCCAGCCCCTTGCGGGCGCCGTGGGTAGAAATAAAGAACTGCAGGACGTTCAAGCCCTCACGGAAATTTGCCGTGATCGGGGTTTCAATGATGGATCCATCCGGCTTGGCCATGAGGCCGCGCATACCGGCCAGCTGCCTGATCTGCGCAGCCGAACCACGGGCACCGGAATCAGCCATCATGAAGATGGAGTTGAAGGAAGCCTGACGGACCTTGTTCCCATCCTTGTCGGTCGCCGCTTCGGTACCCAGTTTGTCCATCATGGCGCGCGCTACCTGGTCATTGGTGCGCGACCAGATATCGACCACTTTGTTGTAGCGCTCACCGTTGGTGACCAGACCCGAGGCGTACTGCTCCTCAATTTCCTTCACCTCGCCCTCAGCCTGCTTCAGAATCTGAACCTTTTCTTCAGGCACCACCATGTCGTCAGCACAGATGGAGATCCCAGCCACCGTGGCGTAGTGGAATCCGGTGTACATCAACTGGTCAGCAAAAATAACCGTTTCCTTCAGCCCCACCCTGCGGTAGCAGGCATTCAACACGGCACCGACCGACTTCTTGGTGAGGTCGCGGTTGATCATTTCGAAAGGCAGCCCCGCGGGCATGATCTGCGACAACAGCGCCCGCCCGACGGTGGTCTCCATCAAGCGGGTACGCCCCTGTTGGCCACCGTGATCGTCAATCACACTGTCGCTCAGGCGTACCTTGACGCGCGCCTGAAGATCGACCATGCCGTTGCGATAGGCCCGATCGGCCTCCGCCACGTCGGCGAAGACCATGCCTTCACCCAGGCCGCCGACGCGCTCACGGGTCATCCAGTACAGCCCCAGCACCACGTCCTGGGTCGGCACCACGATGGGCTCCCCGGAGGCAGGCGAGAGGATGTTGTTGGTCGACATCATCAAGGCGCGGGCTTCGAGCTGCGCTTCCAGCGACAACGGCACATGCACCGCCATCTGGTCGCCGTCGAAGTCGGCGTTGAATGCCGTGCACACCAGCGGGTGCAGCTGGATCGCCTTGCCCTCGATCAGGACGGGCTCAAACGCCTGAATGCCCAGACGATGCAAGGTCGGCGCACGGTTGAGCAGCACGGGATGTTCGCGGATCACCTCCTCCAGCATGTCCCAGACCTGCGGCTCCTCCCGTTCCACCATGCGCTTGGCGGCCTTGATGGTGGTCGCAATCCCCAGGCGTTGCAGGCGCGAGAACACGAATGGCTTGAACAGTTCCAGGGCCATGCGCTTGGGCAGACCGCACTGGTGCAAGCGGAGGGTCGGCCCCACCACGATCACCGAGCGGCCGGAATAGTCGACGCGCTTGCCGAGCAGGTTCTGCCGGAACCGGCCCTGCTTGCCCTTGATCATGTCGGCGAGCGACTTGAGCGGACGCTTGTTGGAACCGGTGATGGCCCGACCGCGCCGGCCGTTGTCCAGCAGGGCGTCCACCGACTCCTGCAGCATGCGCTTTTCATTGCGCACGATGATGTCGGGGGCGGCCAGCTCCAGCAGGCGCTTGAGGCGATTGTTGCGATTGATGACGCGCCGATACAGATCGTTCAGGTCGGAGGTGGCAAAACGTCCGCCATCCAGCGGCACCAGGGGGCGCAATTCCGGCGGCAGCACCGGCAAAACCTTCAGGATCATCCACTCGGGCCGATTGCCCGACTCGACGAAGGATTCGATCAGCTTCAGTCGCTTGGACAAACGCTTGATCTTGGTTTCCGAGTTGGTGCCGGCCATTTCTTCCCGCAGACGCACGGCGTCTTTGGGCAGATCGATGCTTTTCAGCATCTGGTCGATGGCTTCGGCCCCCATGCGGGCGTCGAATTCATCCCCATGCTCTTCAATGGCGTCGAGATAGGCCTCCTCGGAGAGGATCTGCCCTCGTTCCAGCGGCGTCATGCCGGGATCGATCACCAGATAGGACTCGAAGTACAGCACCCGCTCGATGTCGCGCAGGGTCATGTCCAGCATGAGCCCGATGCGCGACGGCAGGGATTTCAGGAACCAGATGTGGGCCGTGGGACTGGCCAGCTCGATATGTCCCATGCGCTCGCGGCGCACCTTGGCCTGGGTCACCTCGACGCCGCACTTCTCGCATACCACGCCGCGGTGCTTGAGGCGCTTGTACTTGCCGCACAGGCACTCGTAGTCCTTCACCGGACCGAAGATCTTGGCGCAGAACAGGCCATCCCGCTCCGGTTTGAAGGTGCGGTAATTGATCGTCTCGGGCTTTTTGACCTCTCCGAAAGACCACGAACGGATTCTCTCCGGGGAAGCCAGCCCAATGCGGATATTGTCGAAATCCGCAATCTGATCTTGTTGTTTGATGAAGCTCAGCAGATCTTTCATCGTCACTCCTGCGACATGGCGCGCGGGTAACCGGATGGGCGGCGGGTGCCGCTCATTCCTGTTCCAACTCAATATTGATGCCCAACGACCGGATTTCCTTCACCAGCACATTGAAGGATTCCGGCATGCCGGCATCCATGCGGTGATCGCCATCCACGATGCTCTTGTACATCCGGGTCCGCCCCTGCACATCATCCGATTTGACCGTCAGCATTTCCTGCAGGGTATAGGACGCGCCATAGGCCTCAAGCGCCCAGACTTCCATCTCCCCGAAACGCTGGCCGCCAAACTGGGCCTTGCCCCCCAGCGGCTGCTGGGTCACCAGGCTGTAGGGTCCGGTGGAGCGGGCATGGACCTTGTCATCCACCAAGTGGTTGAGCTTGAGCATGTACATGTAGCCAACCGTCACCGGGCGGGCAAACGATTCGCCGGTGCGGCCGTCGAACAGCTGCAACTGACCGGATTCGGGCAGATCTGCGAGACGCAGCATCGCCTTGATTTCCGTTTCGTCGGCACCGTCGAATACCGGCGTGGCCATCGGCACACCCCCGCGCAGATTACGGGACAGTTCAAAGATGTCCTCATCGGACAAATCATCCAGCGTCACTTTCTGCCGGCCATTCCCGATCTGGTTGTAGATCTGGTCCAGGAATTCCCGCATTTCACCGGCGTTACGGTGGGCATCGATCATGCGGCCGATCTTGATTCCCAATCCCTTGGCGGCAAACCCCAGATGGGTCTCCAGTACCTGGCCGATGTTCATGCGTGAGGGCACGCCCAGCGGATTGAGCACGATGTCGACCGGCGTGCCATCCGCCATGTAAGGCATGTCTTCCACGGGGACGATCTGCGAAATCACGCCCTTGTTGCCGTGACGGCCCGCCATCTTGTCGCCCGGCTGAATGCGCCGCTTCACGGCCAGGAAGACCTTGACCATCTTCAATACGCCTGGGGCGAGATCATCACCTGCCGTAATCTTGCGGCGCTTCTCTTCAAAACGCTGATCGAAGGCCTCGCGCTGCAGTCGCAGCTGCTCTGCCATACGCTCCAGGCTGCGATTGGCATCCTCGTCCTGCAGCCGAATCTCGAACCACTTCTCCCGCACCAGCCCGTTCAGGTAGTCATGACCGATGGCGGCACCCGTTTTAAGACCTTTCGGTCCGCCATCGGCGGACTTGCCGACCAACAGCCGAGCCATGCGCTGGTAAGTGTCCTCTTCCAGAATACGCAACTGATCATTGAGATCCTTGCGTACCGCGGCGAGCTCCGATCTTTCGGTCGCCAGCGCCCGATCGTCCTTGTCCACGCCATCGCGGGTAAAGACATGCACGTCAATGACATGCCCATCCATGCCCGGTGGGACGCGGAGCGATGTGTCCTTCACATCGGAGGCTTTCTCACCGAAAATGGCGCGCAGCAGTTTTTCCTCCGGGGTGAGCTGGGTTTCACCCTTCGGCGTGACCTTGCCCACCAGGATGTCGCCGGCCTTGACCTCGGCGCCGATGAACGCGATGCCCGATTCATCCAGCTTGCCCAAGGCCGTTTCGCTGACGTTGGGAATATCCGCGCTGATTTCCTCGGACCCGAGCTTGGTATCCCGGGCCACACAGGTCAGTTCTTCAATATGGATGGTCGTGAACCGATCTTCCTGAACCAGGCGCTGGGAGATGAGGATGGAGTCCTCGAAGTTGTAACCGTTCCAAGGCATGAAGGCGACCAGGCAATTCTGGCCCAGCGCCAGCTCCCCAAGATCCGTGGATGGGCCGTCTGCCAACACGTCACCCCGGCTGATGATATCGCCGGACTTTACCAGCGGCCGCTGGTTCATGCAGGTGTTCTGGTTCGAACGCACGTACTTGACCAGGGTGTAGATGTCCACGCCGGGCTCGCCCGCTTCGGTCTCCTCGTCGTTCACCCGCACCACAATGCGGGCCGCGTCCACCTTGTCGACCACGCCACCCCGGCGCGCCACCACGGACACGCCGGAGTCGATGGCCACGGTGCGTTCCATGCCCGTTCCCACCAAAGGCTTGTCGGCACGCAAGGTCGGCACCGCCTGGCGCTGCATGTTGGAACCCATCAGGGCGCGGTTGGCGTCGTCATGTTCCAGGAACGGGATCAAGGAGGCCGCCACCGAAACAATCTGCCGCGGCGAAACGTCCATGAAGTTCACCCGCGCCTTGGGCATGAGGGTGAACTCATTCTGGAACCGGCATGACACCAGATCATCGACCAGGCGGTTGTTCTCATCCAGCCGTGCATTGGCCTGGGCGATGGCATAACGCCCTTCCTCGATCGCCGACAGATACTCGACTTCGGTGGTCACCTGGCCATCCACCACCTTGCGGCATGGCGTTTCCAGAAAACCATAGGGATTCGTGCGCGCATAGACGGACAAGGAGTTGATGAGCCCGATATTGGGGCCTTCCGGCGTCTCGATAGGACAGACCCGACCATAGTGGGTGGGATGCACGTCCCGCACCTCGAAGCCCGCCCGCTCGCGGGTCAATCCACCTGGCCCCAGCGCAGACACGCGGCGCTTGTGGGTCACCTCGGACAAGGGGTTGTTCTGGTCCATGAACTGGGAGAGCTGGGAGGAACCGAAGAATTCCTTGATCGCGGCCGCCACCGGCTTGGCGTTGATCAGCTCCTGCGGCATCAGGCCTTCGCTCTCGGCCATGGACAGGCGTTCCTTGACCGCACGCTCCACACGCACCAAACCAATGCGGAAGACGTTCTCGGTCATTTCCCCGACCGAGCGGACCCGGCGATTGCCGAGATGATCGATGTCATCCACCTGGCCGTTACCGTTGCGGATATCAACCAGCGCCCGCACGACCTCGACGATATCCTCCTTGCTCAAAATTCCGGGGCCAGTGATTTCATCCCGACCCAAACGGCGGTTGAACTTCATCCGCCCGACAGCAGAAAGGTCGTAACGATCGAAGGAGAAGAACAAATTATGGAACAGCGACTCAGCGGCTTCCTTGGTGGGCGGTTCACCCGGCCGCATCATGCGATAGATTTCGACCAGCGCCTCCAGCGGCGTGGTGGTTGAGTCGACTCGCAAGGTGCTGGAGACATAAGGTCCACGGTCCAGATCATTGACGTAAAGGGTGCGCAGATCACCCACGCCGGAGGCCCGCAAAGCCGAAACCTGGGCGGCTGTCAGCTCGTCGTTGGCCCGCACCAGCAATTCGCCTGTGCCCGCGTCAATGACATCATGGGCCGCGATCTTCCCGATCAGGTACTCAGGCGGAACCGTCAATTGGGTGACGCCCGCTTTTTCCAGCTCGCGGATATGACGCGCCGTCACGCGCCGACCTTCCTCAACCAGCACCTGGTCGCCGATCCGGATCTCGAAGCTCGCCAGTTCCCCGCGCAAACGCTCGGGCACCAGATCCAAGGTGACTTCATCCCGGGACAAGTGGAAAATGTTGTGCTCGAAAAATAGCTCCAACATTTCCTGGGGCTGGATGCCCAAGGCGCGCAACAACACCGTTACCGGCAATTTACGCCGCCGGTCAATGCGGGCGTACAGCAGATCCTTGGCATCGAATTCGAAATCCAGCCACGAACCGCGATACGGAATGATGCGTGCGGAGTAAAGCACCTTCCCGGACGAATGCGTCTTACCGCGATCGTGATCAAAGAACACACCGGGGGATCGATGCATCTGCGAAACGATTACGCGCTCGGTGCCATTGATGACGAACGTGCCATTCTCGGTCATGAGCGGCAATTCGCCCATGTACACTTCCTGTTCCTTGATTTCCTTCGGAATCTTGTTGGAGGCCGGGCTATCCTTATCAAACAGCACCAGACGCACCTTGACCCGCAAGGGGGCGGAGTAGGTAATTCCGCGTTGCTGACATTCCTTGATGTCAAACGCCGGCTCGCCGAGTCGATAGTCGACATACTCCAGACGCGCGTTGCCCGAATAACTCTCGATGGGAAAGACTGTCTTCAGTGCTGCATGGATTCCCCGTTCCTGCCGTTGGGTGGCGGGAACATCGAGCTGCAAAAATTCGCGGTAAGAATCCAACTGAATCGCCAACAGGTATGGTACCTCCAGTACCGTCGGCAACTTGGCAAAATCCTTGCGAAAACGCTTTTTTTCGGTAA
>WOZT01000239.1:7680-10867 GCA_011620145.1 Gammaproteobacteria bacterium
TCCAGTACCGTCGGCAACTTGGCAAAATCCTTGCGAAAACGCTTTTTTTCGGTAAACGAGTAAGGCATGGAGTTATCCCTCGGCGTTTCTGCCGGCCTGTTGGGGAAGCCGACGGGTTCCGTAAGGCGCGGAAGCCAATCCCTTCGGAGGACCGGTAAGCAAAAGGAGGCCGGCGGCGCATGCCACCAGCCCCTTCATCATCTAAAAATTGCCGCTTTTCAACGACAAGGCGATTACTTGACCTCGGCGGTAGCGCCGGCTTCTTCCAGTTGCTTCTTGACATCATCGGCTTCGGCCTTGGGCACGGCTTCCTTGATGGTGGCGGGAACCGCTTCCACCAAGTCTTTCGCTTCCTTCAAACCCAAGCCGGTGAGGCCACGAACGACCTTGATGACGTTGACCTTGTTCGCGCCGAAGCTGGTCATGATGACGTTGAACTCGGTCTGCTCTTCGACAGCCTCGGCCACAGCCATCGCGACCGGCGCGGCCGCAACGGCAGCCGCCGCGGATACGCCGAACTTCTCTTCCATGGCAGAGATAAGATCCACAATCTCGACGACCGTCATGTTGCTGATGGCGTCAAGGATTTCCTCTTTGGAAACAGCCATTGAATTAAACTCCTACAAAATAAATAACAATGAATCCCGATATCGGATCGCTGCCCTTGGTTTCGCGGGCGGATCAGGCTGCCTGTTTTTGATCGCGGACTGCCGCGAGCGTACGGACCATCTTGGCCACGGGCTCGTTGACCGTGCGAACAAACTTCTCGATCGGCGCTTTCATGACCCCCATGAGCATGGCAATGGCCTGGTCACGGGTCGGCAGACTGGCAAGGCGATCCAGGTCGGTGGCTTCGAGAACCTGGCCGGAAATGGCCAGCGCCTTGACCTGGAACTTGTCGTGGGACTTGGCAAAGTCCTTGAACAATCGCGCCACCGCTCCGGGGTCCTGCATCGAAAACCCAAGAACCAGCGGCCCCACCAATCGTTCGCCCAAGGGTTCGAAACTCGTCCCCTCCAGCGCCCGACGGGCAAGGGTGTTCTTGACCACCCGCAGATACACCTGATCGTTGCGCGCCTTTTTGCGCAGCTCGTCCATTTCCGCGACCTTCAGCCCCCGATACTCGGCGGCGATCACGGAATGCGCCTGGGCAGCCACCTCATTGACCTCGGAAACCAAGGCCACTTTGCCTTCCAGCTTGAGCGGCATGCTTACCTCCTGGCTCGGGCGATAGTCCGCCCGGAATGACACCAACGAAACAGCGTCCCTGCCGTTTCGCCTCCTTTACGATGCGCCTCGCCAGGGGAAGCCTGATCGGGACCATCGTCTACGCAGGCCGGTTGCCCATTAAGAGCCGCGCCTCCTGGCAACGGCTCACCTGCGGTCTTTGACGTCCGCCTTGCAGCGGTTGACAAAACCTTTCTTGAGTCCAATTTCAAACAGCCAAGCTACCCTGGTCTACGGGAATCCCGGGGCCCATGGTTGAAGACACCGTGATGCGCTTCACATAAATGCCCTTGGCAGTGGCCGGCTTGGCCTTCTGCAAATCAGCCAGCAACGACTGAAGGTTCTCCCGCAGGGCCTGAACTTCGAAGTTCGACTTGCCGATGCTGCAGTGGATGATGCCGGTCTTGTCGGTGCGGTAACGCACCTGCCCCCCCTTGGCATTGCGCACGGCGCCCGCCACATCGGGCGTCACCGTACCCACTTTGGGATTGGGCATCAGGCCACGCGGACCGAGGATGGGACCGAGCTGGCCGACCACGCGCATGGCATCAGGACTGGCGATCACGACATCGAAGTTCATCTGGCCGGCCTTGACCTGTTCCGCCAGATCCTCGAATCCAACGATATCGGCGCCGGCTTCCTTGGCCGCCTCGGCATTGGCGCCCTGGGCGAACACCGCGACCCGAACCGTCTTGCCGGTGCCATTGGGAAGCACCGTCGCGCCGCGCACCACCTGGTCGGATTTGCGCGGGTCAACGCCCAGATTCACGGCCACATCGACGGACTCCAGAAACTTGGCGCTGGCGCAGTCCTTGATCAAGCTCAGGGCATCATCGATTGGATAGGACTTTCCAGGCTGGATCTTTTCCTGGATCGCTCGCATCCGCTTGCCTACGTTCGCCATCTCAGACTCCCTCCACTTCAAGGCCCATGCTGCGAGCGCTGCCCGCAATGGTCCGCACCGCCGCTTCCAGATCCGCCGCTGTCAAATCCGGGGTCTTGGTGCGCGCGATTTCCTCCAGCTGCTCCCGGTTCACCTTGCCAACCTTGTTGGTATGGGGAATCGGGCTGCCTTTGGCAATGCCAGCCGCCTTCTTCAGCAGCACACTGGCGGGAGGGGTCTTGGTGATGAAAGTGAAGCTGCGATCCGAGTACACCGTGATGACCACGGGCAGCGGCAAGCCAGGCTCGACATTCTGAGTATAGGCGTTGAATGCCTTGCAGAATTCCATGATGTTGACGCCGCGCTGACCCAGGGCGGGGCCGATGGGCGGGCTCGGATTGGCCTTTCCGGCCGGAACCTGCAACTTGATATACGCATCAATTTTCTTGGCCATGATCACCTCTCGGGTTCAAACGCCTCGCGGCTCCCCGGTTGCTCGCTGAGCGGATGCTCAGACTTTTTCGACTTGAGAGAACTCCAGATCGACCGGCGTGGAGCGACCAAAAATCGTCACGCTGACCCGCAAGCGGTTCTTCTCGTAATTCACGTCTTCGACCGTGCCATTGAAATCATTGAAAGGCCCATCGGTCACGCGCACCTGTTCGCCCGGCGCGAACAAGACCTTGGGACGCGGCTTTTCAACGCCTTCGCGGATGCGATCCAGGATGGTCTGCGCTTCCCGATCACTGATTGGCGCCGGCCGGTCCTTGGTGCCGCCAATAAACCCAAGCACCTTGGGAACTTCCTTTACCAAGTGCCAGGTTTCGTCCGCCATTTCCATCTGGACCAGGACATAACCGGGGAAGAACTTGCGCTCGCTGCGCCGCTTCTGTCCCTCACGCATCTCAATCACTTCTTCGGTCGGAACCAAAATCTCACCGAACCGTTCTTCCAAACCGGCGCGGCGAATATATTCCTCAAGTGAACGCTTGACCTGATGCTCAAACCCCGAATAGGCCTGCACCACAAACCAACGCATGGTCATGCTCAAGCCCCCATGCCGGTGAGGCGACGCAG
>WOZT01000160.1:0-8058 GCA_011620145.1 Gammaproteobacteria bacterium
TGGCCAAGAGGGACGCGGTTCCGGTGGCCACCCAGGCCGGGGTCACGGAGCTGGTCATTCGGGTGAATGGCCGGGTCCAACTCGACGCCGATTGACGCTCGCATGGCGAGTTGAGTCCGTGCCGATCCAGCGACGAAACAAGTCTTGACACAACAGGAAACCGTTGTTTGTTCCACGCAGGCGGTGTTGCCGCCAAAAAACTCCTGGTTAGCGCGGATGCCGTGAATAGAACGCCCACATTTTTTCACTGGCGTTGAACGGATCCGTGTTCTTGCCGAGCAGCGCAGGCAAGACGGTTTCGCCACCGGCCCATTGGTGCCCAACGCCCGCGATGCCACAGTAGGCCACCTCGTTGCGACTGCAATTTTTGAGCGTGCGGCGGATGGCAGGCCCCGACTGCCCGCTCACTTCTTCAGCGAATCCCTGGCACTGGTTGTGCTCGCCGACGGTCCGGACCAATTTCCCCATCGACATCTGGTAGGTGCCATTGACCGTACCACTATCCCAGGGAATGTGGCATCTTCCCGGCCGTGGATGATCAGAAAGGGCACGCCGGCTGCGGGGTGGCAGTTGCTGGTCATCAATGCCCCGGCCATGACCGCCACTGCGGCGAACATTCGCGGAACTTCACAAGCGATCCGGTGGATCAGCATGCCGCCATTGGGAAAACCATTGCCGTAAATACGGCTGGGATCCACGCGGTAGTGCCGTTCAATCTGCCGGACCATGGCTTCCATGAAGCCGATGTCGTCGATATTCTGCTTCTGTGCCGCCCCACAACGCTGATCACCCGCACTCCAGATGCGCCGGTAGCCATCAGCGCCAATCTACACAACAGCGAGACGAGGCAAGTGCGTACTCGTGGGATCCCGACGCGCTCCACTGGCTCTCCTGAAGATATCCTGACTGCTGAGGAAATGCTGATTTATTCCGTCATCGCGGGCGTTCAGCGCCGCGGCGATCCATAGGTTGTTGATTCTTTGTGTGGCATGGATTGCTTCGCTGCACGCGCAATGACGAGAGCGGAATAAATCAGCGTTTCCCTGATTGAAGCGGTGTAAAAGTGGCGCTTTGCGAGGGACGGCGCCCATGCTCGCAAGACGACTGCGCGCATGAAGTCACCCATTGATTATGATTCGTAAATCCTGCCATCCGGGGCGCGCAGGCGGCTGGCGTGATGGATCTAGGGGACGACCCAGCGTCGATCCAGCACCGTCAGAATCCGGTCCGGGTAGGTGTTGCGTCCCAGGCTGCCGTTATAGCGGGCGAGGGCACGGTGCAGATTGCCTCCTTCCTTGTCGAGGTAGAACTTGAGAATGGTGCAGCCCATGCGCAAATTGGTGGGCATGTGAAACAGGTTGTCGGAGGGGCGGGCGATCTCGTGCAGCCAGAACGGCATCACCTGCATCAGTCCCAGCGCCCCGGCACTGGAGATGGCATAGCGATCGAAATTGCTTTCCACCTCGATCACCGCCAGCACCAGTTCCGGGGCCAATCGTGCCCGGGTCGCCTCGCGATGGACGTAGCGCAACAGGGCGATGCGCTGCACCGGATCGGGGATCTTGCGGGCCAGCCGGTTGGACATGTCGGTCAGCCACACCTCGGCCTCATAGCGGTCCTCGAAACTGTCGCTGATCTCGACGGCCGTCATCAGGACCGCCCGCAATTCCGGGTCCGGCGCCTCACTCTGGGCGCTGGCTGCGGCCATCCCAGCCAGCAGCATCAGGAGAAGCGGTAGAAATCGCAGGAATCGGGGCAGCCGCAGGTTCATCTATCTCTCCGGTGGATTCAGGGCGCTTTGCAGCAGGGGCAGGATGTCCGCGCGGTCCACCAAGCAAGCGTTCTCCTCATGGCGGGCCTGGTACTCGACCTGGCCGCCGCTGAGGGTGCGCTCGCTGATGACGATGCGGTGGGGAATGCCGATCAACTCCAGGTCCGCGAACATCACGCCGGGCCGCAGGTTGCGGTCATCCAGCAGCACGGTCACACCCACGGATTGCAGTTCGGCGTACAGGGCATCAGTCGCCTCCCGCACGGCGGCGGATTTGGTGTATTGCAGCGGTGCCAGGGCCACCTGGAACGGGGCCAGGGCGAGCGGCCAGCGGATGCCGCGCTCGTCGTGGTTCTGTTCGATGGCGGCGGCCACCACCCGGGACACGCCAATGCCATAGCAACCCATGGTGACGACCCGGTTTTGCCCGGCCTCGTCCAGCACCTGGGCATTCAGCGCCGCGCTGTACTTGGTGCCGAGCTGGAAGATGTGGCCCACTTCGATGCCGCGGGCAATCTCCAGCGTGCCTTCGCCGTCCGGGCTGCGATCGCCGGGGACGACGTTGCGCAGGTCGACCACAACCGGTTCGGGCAAATCCCGCCCCCAGTTCACGCCCGCCCAAACCGGACCATCCGAATGGCCCGGCCAGACAAAATCGGCCAGCGCAGCGGCAGCGTGATCGGCGATCAGCGCCATGTCCGCCCCTGGCAGCCCTGCTGCCGGATTGCCCTGGCCCAGGCGCGCCCAGTCCTCGGGCGTGACGCGCCGCAGCGGCGCGCTCAATTGGGGCAATTTTTCCGCCTTGATCTCGTTCAAACTGTGCTCCTCGCGCAACACCAAGCCGACCGGGTTTCCGTCGCGTCCCATCATCCAATGCACCGTGACCCGCGGGCCGTTGGCCGTCCCGGGCGCGACCTCTGCCATGGGGCGTGTGGGCGCGGCCCGCGGATCGGCGGGCGGCAGGGCCACGGCCAACTCCACGTTGGCGGCATAGTTGCCCTGAGTGGAGAAGGCGATGGCGTCTTCCCCGGAGTCCGCCAGCACATGGAACTCATGGGAGAAACTGCCGCCGATGCTTCCTGAATCGGCATGGACCGCCCGAAAGTTGAGCCCCAGACGCGTGAAGATGCGGGTGTAGGTCGCATGCATGGTCTGGTAGGTACGGTCCAGGCAGTCTTTGTCGAGGTGGAAGGAATAAGCGTCCTTCATGAGGAATTCGCGCGCGCGCATGACACCGAAGCGGGGGCGGATCTCGTCCCGGAACTTGGTCTGGATCTGGTAGAAATTCACCGGCAATTGGCGATGGCTGCGGATTTCGCGCCGGAACAGGTCGGTGATGACCTCCTCATGGGTGGGGCCCAGGCAAAACGGGCGCTCGTGGCGATCGGAAAAGCGCAGCAGCTCGGGCCCGTATTGTTCCCAGCGGCCGGATTCCTGCCACAGTTCGGCGGGCTGCACCACGGGCATCAACAGTTCCAGGGCGCCGCTGCGATCCATTTCCTCCCGCACGATCTGCTCCACCCGCCGCAACACCCGCAATCCCAACGGCAGCCAGGTGTAAAGGCCGGAGGCGAGCTGGCGGATCATGCCGGCGCGCAGCATGAGCTGGTGGCTGATGGTTTCGGCGCCAGCGGGGATTTCGCGGGTGGTGGAGAGGTGAAATTCGGATGCGCGCATGATGGGCCTCTTTGCGGGTGGTGATTGCGGAGGTGGGGCGACTTGGCCCAAACGGAGCATTTCACTTGATTTCCCGTGGGGGGACAAGTATTTTTGAACGTTCCCCTCGGCGGGGAGATGGAAGGCAGATGGCGCCTGCACGGCGTCTTTTTTCGTTTGCGGGGCGGTTCGGTCAGCCCCCAGGTAGTGGATGGTCCGGTGGGACCAGGAGCGAGCGAGCGTGGAATTGTCCGGTTCGGAAATCGTCGTCGAATGCCTCAAGCGAGAGGCCGTGGAGTATGTCTTCGGATACCCCGGCGGGGCGGTGTTGCCGCTCTATGACGCGCTGAATCTGCAGGATACGGTCAAACACATCCTGGTACGCCACGAGCAGGGCGCCACCCACGCGGCGGACGGCTACGCGCGCGCCACCGGGCGACCCGGCGTGGTGCTGGTCACCTCGGGACCTGGCGCGACCAACGCCGTCACCGGCATCGCCACGGCCTACATGGACTCCATTCCCATGGTGATCCTCACCGGTCAGGTGCCGACCAGCGTCATCGGTTCCGATGCTTTCCAGGAAGTCGACGCAGTCGGCATCACCCGTCCCTGCGTCAAGCACAATTTCCTGGTCAAGGCGGTGGAAGACCTGTCGGTCACGATCAAGAAGGCCTTCTACATCGCGACCAGTGGCCGCCCGGGACCGGTGGTGGTGGACATCCCCAAGGATGTGCTGATTGCGCGCACCGAATTTCATTATCCGGAGCGGATTGAAATGCGCTCCTACCGTCCGGTGGACAAGGGCCATCCCGGGCAGATTCGCAAGGCAATGGATCTGATCCTGTCCGCCAAGCGGCCCATGATCTACTCCGGCGGCGGCGTGGTGCTCGATGGTGCGGCGGAGGTGTTCACGCGGGTGTGCCGGATGCTGGGCTACCCGGTCACCAACACCCTCATGGGACTGGGCGGTTATCCCGCCACCGACCGGCAGTTCGTCGGCATGCTGGGCATGCATGGCACTTTCGAGGCCAACATGGGGATGCATCACTGCGATGTGCTGATCGCCATCGGTGCCCGCTTCGATGATCGGGTGACGGGCAATATCGAGAAATTCTGTCCCTACGCCAAGATCGTCCATGTCGACATCGATCCGGCTTCCATTTCCAAGACCGTGCGCGTGGACATTCCCATCGTGGGGTCGGTGCGCAATGTCATGGGCCAGATGGCGGGTCTGCTGGAGGAGGCACGTGCCGCAGGTCGCGGCCCCGATGCCCAGGCGCTGGGCGAATGGTGGCAGCAGATCGAGGAGTGGCGCGGCACCAACTGTCTGACCTACAAGCACGACAAGGAACTGATCAAGCCGCAATACGTCATCGAACAACTGTACGAGGCGACGGGCGGTGACGCCTATATCACTTCCGACGTGGGTCAGCACCAGATGTGGGCTGCCCAGTACTACAAGTTCGACAAGCCCAACCGCTGGATCAACTCCGGCGGGCTCGGCACCATGGGATTCGGGCTGCCGGCCGCCATTGGCGTCCAGTTGGCGTTTCCCAAGGAAACCGTGGCCTGCGTCACCGGCGAGGCCAGCTACATGATGTGCATCCAGGAGCTGTCCACGGCCCTGCAATACGGGTTGCCGCTCAAGATCGTGCTGCTCAACAATCGCTACATGGGCATGGTGCGCCAGTGGCAGGAGTTCTTCTATCAGAAGCGCTATGCCATGTCCTACATGGAGGCGCTACCCGACTTCGTGCGGGTGGCGGAGGCTTTCGGCCATGTCGGCAAGCGCATCGAACGGCCGCAGGACGTGCGCGGCGCGCTGGATGAGGCGCTGGCCCTGAAGGATCGCCTGGTGCTGCTGGACTTTGTCACCGACCAGACCGAGAACGTCTACCCCATGATTCCGGCCGGCGCCGGCCAGAACGAAATGATCCTGGTGTAAGCATGCGACACATCGTTTCCATCCTGCTAGAAAACGAATCCGGGGCCTTGTCGCGTGTGGCGGGCCTGTTTTCCGCCCGGGCGTACAACATTCACTCCCTCACCGTGGCGCCGACCGAGGATGCCTCGCTGTCGCGCATGACCATCGTGACCTCGGGCAGCGACGAGGTGATCGAGCAGATCCTCAAGCAGCTCAACAAGCTGGTTGACGTGGTCAAGGTCGTGTTGCTCACCGATGGTGACCACATCGAGCGCGAGTTGATGCTGGTCAAGACGGCCGCCAGGGGCGCGCTGCGCGAGGAAGTCACTCGGCTGTGCGCGATCTTCCGCGGGCGCATCCTGGATGTCACCGAAAACATCTATACCGTCGAAGTGACAGGTAGCGGCAGCAAGCTCGATGCCTTTCTGCGCGCGCTGGGAGCCGACAATATCCTCGAAGTCGTGCGCACCGGCGTGTCCGGCGTGGCCCGCGGCGATACCGCGCTGCGTCCCTGAAGCGCCCCTGCGAACAACAAGCCGTTTCATCTTTTCGTCTCCTCAAACAATCCAAGACAGGTTTACCCATGATCAACGTGTATTACGACAAAGACGCCGATCTGTCCCTGATCAAGGCCCGCAAGGTCGCCATTCTCGGTTATGGCTCGCAGGGCCACGCCCACGCCAACAACCTCAAGGATTCGGGCGTCAATGTCGTTGTGGGCTTGCGGCCCGGATCGGCTTCCGAGGCCAAGGCGCGCCAGGCCGGTCTGGCGGTGGCAGACCTGGGAGACGCCGTGGCGCAGGCGGACGTGGTCATGGTGCTGGCGCCGGATGAACACCAGGCGGCGCTGTATCGCGACGTGATTGCCCCCAACATCCGGCAAGGCGCGGCCCTGGCCTTCGCCCACGGCTTCAACATCCACTTCCAGCAGATCCTGCCGCGCGCGGATCTCGATGTGATCATGATTGCCCCCAAGGGACCCGGCCATCTGGTGCGCTCCACCTACACCCAGGGCGGCGGCGTGCCCAGCCTGATTGCGGTCCACCAGGATTCCAGCGGCCAGGCCAAGCAGATCGCCTTGGCCTATGCCAGCGCCAACGGCGGCGGCCGTGCCGGCATCATCGAGACCAACTTCCGCGAGGAAACCGAAACGGATCTGTTCGGCGAGCAGGCGGTGTTGTGCGGCGGTGCCACGGCGCTGGTGGAGGCTGGCTTCGAGACGCTGGTGGAAGCCGGTTACGCGCCGGAGATGGCCTACTTCGAGTGTCTGCACGAACTCAAGCTGATCGTCGACCTGATGTACGAGGGCGGCATTGCCAACATGCGCTATTCCATCTCCAACACCGCCGAGTACGGCGACATCACCCGCGGTCCGCGCGTGATCAATGAGGAGTCGCGCCAGGCCATGCGCGAAATCCTGGCCGAGATCCAGCGCGGCGAATTCGCCCGCGAGTTCATCCTGGAAAACCAGGCCGGTTCGGCGGTCCTCAAGGCCTCGCGGCGCCTGGCCGAAGAACATCCCATCGAACAGGTGGGCGCGCGCCTGCGCGGCATGATGCCCTGGATTGCCAAAAACAAGCTGGTGGACAAGAGCCGGAACTGATCGGCGCCGGCTGATCCCGCAGGTCCCACCGGATCGTCGGTGGGGCCTTCGCGGGCTGATCTGGTCCCGGCCTTGCTGGCGCCGGATTGCCCCAAGGCTGGGGTGTCCTGAGAAATCGGGCCAGCGTGGTGATTTTGGCGAGCGCGCTGAAATCAACATCTCAGATATTCCAAAACAGGAGTCACGCCCATGGATCCCGATTTGGATGAGTCCACCCTGCCGTCGCCGCCCCAGCGTCCGCGCCGCCGTGGTGTCTATCTGCTGCCCAACCTGCTCACGACCGGCACCCTGTTCGGGGGGTTCTACGGCATCGTGGCAGCAATTGACGGCTTGTTTCTGCAAGCGGCCGTGGGCGTTTTTCTGGCCGGCGTGCTGGACGGACTGGACGGGCGAGTGGCGCGCCTGACGCATACCCAGAGCGATTTCGGGCGCGAATACGACAGCCTGGCCGACATGGTGAGCTTCGGTTTGGCGCCGGCCCTGATCGTTTACCTGTGGGGGCTGCGGGAACTGGTCTATTTTGGCTGGCACTGGGGCCAGGTGGGTTGGCTGGCGGCCTTTGTCTACGCCGTCGGCGCGGCCTTGCGGCTGGCCCGATTCAACACCCAATCCTCGGAGATCAGCCGGCGTTATTTCGTGGGGCTGCCCAGTCCGGCCGCCGCTGCCGTGGTCACAGGGCTGGTGTGGGTGTGCGCTGATTCGGGTATCAGCGGGGTGTCCATGAGCATCCCTGCCGCCCTGGTTACCGCCAGTGCCGGCGCACTGATGGTGAGCAGCATCCGCTTTTACAGTTTCAAGGAAATCAAACTGGCCGAGCCGGTGCCGTTTCGTTATCTGTTGATGATGGTGGGGGGAGTGATCCTGATCGCCTTCAAACCCCCACTGGTCTTGTTTCTGTGTTTTTTTGGCTACATGCTCACCGGAGTGGTCCAGGCGGTATTGCGGCGGCGTCGCCGCAAGAACTATTCGCCAATCGACCAGGACTGAATCCGCCCAACGCGGTGGGCTATCGTAGAGTGAGCTTGGGAGAACGGGATGGGATCCTCGACGCAACGCCTGATGATTTTTGACACCACCCTGCGCGATGGCGAGCAGAGCCCCGGC
>WOZT01000160.1:8158-10862 GCA_011620145.1 Gammaproteobacteria bacterium
GCAACGCCTGATGATTTTTGACACCACCCTGCGCGATGGCGAGCAGAGCCCCGGCGCCTCCATGACGCGGGAGGAAAAGCTGCGCATCGCCACTGCGCTGGAGCGCTTGCGGGTGGACGTGATCGAGGCTGGCTTCCCCATCGCCAGCCCGGATGATTTCGCCGCCGTGCGCGCGGTGGCCGAGACGGTGCGTGAGAGCATCGTCTGCGGCTTGGCGCGCGCCAAGGCCGAGGACATCGATCGCGCGGCGGAGGCCTTGCGGCCAGCGGCTCGCGGCCGCATTCATACCTTCATCGCCACATCCCCCATCCACATGGAACGCAAGCTCGGCCTGCGCCCGGAACAGGTGCTGGAGCAGGCGGTGTGGGCGGTACGGCGGGCACGGCAATACACCGACGATGTGGAATTCTCCCCGGAGGATGCCGGACGCTCCGATCCGGAATTCCTCTGTCGCATCATCGAGGCGGTGATCGAGGCGGGCGCCACCACGGTCAATATCCCCGATACCGTCGGCTATAGCGTGCCCGAACAGTTCGGCGCCCTGATCCGACGTCTGATCGAACAGGTGCCCAACAGCGACGGTGCGGTATTTTCCGTCCATTGCCACAACGACTTGGGTCTGGCAGTGGCCAATTCGCTGGCGGCGGTCAGCCAGGGCGCGCGCCAGGTGGAATGCACCCTCAACGGCCTGGGCGAGCGGGCGGGCAACGCGGCGCTGGAGGAGATCGTCATGGCGATCCGTACCCGGCGCGACTTTTATGAATTGAATCTGGGTATCGATACCACGCATATCGTGCCGTGTTCGCGCCTGGTGTCGACCATCACGGGTTTTCCCGTGCAGCCCAACAAGGCCATCGTCGGCGCCAATGCCTTTGCCCATGAATCAGGCATCCACCAGGACGGCGTGCTCAAGAGCCGGGAAACCTACGAAATCATGCGCGCCCAGGATGTGGGCTGGGACACCAACCGCCTCGTGCTGGGCAAGCATTCCGGCCGCAACGCCTTTCGCACCCGTTTGCACGAACTGGGCGTGACGCTGGAAAGCGAGACTGAACTCAATGAGACTTTCCAGCGCTTCAAGGCGCTGGCGGACAAGAAACACGAAATCTTCGACGATGACCTGTTGGCGCTGGTAACCGACGTGGAGTGGAGCAGCGCCAACGAACACTTGCACCTGGTGGCGTTGCGGGTCAGTTCGGAAACCGGCGAGATTCCTCGCGCGCAGGTCACCTTGCGCGTCAATGGCGAGGAACGACAGCTTGAAGCCAATGGTGCGGGTCCCGTGGACGCGGTGTTCAAGGCCATCGCCCAGTGCTGCGCGGCGGATGCCGAATTGCTGCTGTATTCCGTGAATGCGATCACCTCCGGCACCGATGCCCAGGGCGATGTCACGGTTCGGCTCGCGGCCCAGGGGCGCATCGTCAACGGCCAGGGGGCCGACGTGGACATCATCCTCGCTTCGGCCAAGGCCTATCTCAACGCGCTGAACAAGCTCATGGATCCGGCGGCGCGGGCCCACCCTCAGTACGGCGAGATTTGAAGCGGACGGAGGCTTGTCCTGTGGATGCCCGGCAGCATCGGGCCGCGCTGGCGGCTCTGGAGATCATTGAATGGGTTCCCGCGGCCGGCATCCCTGAGCCCGCGTTGCCGCTGATCGAGAAGGGACGTCCAGTCCACGACCAGCGGCCTGCTCCGCAGACGCTGGATCAGCGCGAGTCATCCACTGAAGAACTCGGTTGGGAGGCGCTGCGCGCGCGGGTGGCGGCATGCACCGCCTGTGAGCTGTGCCGCGGCCGCACCCAGACGGTGTTTGGCGTGGGCGATCCCCGCGCACGGTTGGTGATCGTGGGGGAAGCGCCGGGCGCTGAAGAAGATCGGCAAGGCGAACCCTTTGTCGGGCCGGCCGGGCGGTTGCTCGATGAGATGCTGCGCGCCATTGGTCTGGGCCGGGAGCAGGTCTATATCTGCAATATTCTCAAGTGCCGCCCACCCAACAACGCCGATCCCACGCCCGCCCAGGCGGCCGCCTGCCGGCCGTTTCTCGCCCGCCAGATTGCCTTGATCAATCCGCAACTGATTCTGGCGGTGGGGCGCGTCGCTGCGCAGAACCTGCTGCAGGTCACGACGCCCTTGAGCCGGCTGCGGGGTCAGATCCATCACTTCGCTACCGTTGATCCGGGGGCTTCGCTGCCAGTCTGGGTGACTTACCATCCCGCCTACCTGCTGCGCTCCCCGCAGGAGAAGGCGCGCGCCTGGGAGGATCTCAAGGCCGTGCGCGGACTACTGGAGCGACCCTCACCATGAGCGCCCACCAGCGCTGGGACGGCATCCTGGAGCGTCCCCTGACCCTCCAGGATTTGCCCGCAATCATGGCGATCGAGCGCCGCGCCTATGAGTTTCCCTGGACAACGGGCATTTTTAGCGATTGCCTCCGGGTCGGTTATACCGCCTGGGGACTGGAAGAATTCGCCACGCTGCGGGCCTATTGCATTACCTCCATCGCTGCAGGCGAAGCGCATATCCTCAACCTCTGCGTGGATCCCAGTTATCAGGGGCTGGGCCTGGGCGGTCGCTTGCTCGGCCGCATGCTCGATCTGGCCCGGAAGCGGCAGGTCGAGCGGGTGCTGTTGGAAGTGCGGCCTTCCAACGAGCAGGCCATGGCGCTGTATCATCGCCATGGTTTCAGCAAGGTGGGTGAACGCCG
>WOZT01000041.1 GCA_011620145.1 Gammaproteobacteria bacterium
TCAGAATTTTGGCCTGAAGCGCATTGATTTGTTGAGCAAGGATGGATTGCATCGGGCTGGCCCTGCAGCATGGTTTCAGGGCAGTCTAAAACGAAAACATAATTCAATAAAGAAATTAATAATTTAATATTTATTCTATTTAGTAGTATATAGCGTAATTGAAACGGATCACTACAGTTGGCTCAGGCTGCCGGCGGAACAATCCCTTGTTGTGGCAAGGGGCAAACAACGGTACGCCACCCCGGCGAGCAGGCTCTTTTTGCATCGAACGTTTCAGATTGAAAGTCGCACGCGAGGAACTCGAGGGTGACGTGGGGTGCGATGGCGCAGCGATGCAATGATTCGAGGCGATCCCACTGATTTCGAAGATTCGCAGGCTGCACTGTGATTCGGCGGAATGGTCGATTATGACGCTCGGTTGTTTGATGAACCTGAGTCCACTGGATCGGTGTCATTGCCACTGCCGGCGCCGAGAGCTGGTGGGTTTTCGACTGTTGTGATCAAAGCTATCGCCGCTGGCCTGTTGAGGGCCCCCGGGCGTATTCTTGGCGAGCCAGCTTTCCCAATAACGATCTGTCAATCGCTTCTACCATTCCGGGGGTTCCGCCATGACTTTGAGTCCTGCTGTTATGCCGATTCAACGGATTGCCGTCATGACCAGCGGCGGCGATTCGCCGGGCATGAATGCCTCGATCCGCGCCGTTGTGCGCTATGCGCTGCATTTCGGGATCGAGGTCATGGGTATCCAGCGCGGTTATTTCGGTTTGGTGAATGATGATTTGATTCCCCTTGGTGCGCGTGAAGTGGGCGGCAAGATTCAGGAGGGGGGGACTTTCCTGCGCAGCGCGCGCCTGCCCGAGTTCAAGCAACCCGAGGTGCAGCAGCGGGCACTGGACGTGCTGGCCCGGCGCCGCATCGGCGGTCTGGTGGTGATCGGGGGGGACGGTTCCCTGGCAGGCGCCACGGCGCTGCACAATCGGGGCTTTCCGGTGGTGGGGATTCCCGCGAGCATCGACAACGACATCATGGGCACCGATGCCACCATCGGCATGGATACGGCGCTGAATACCATCCTGGAGGCAATCGACCGCCTGCGTGACACGGCCAGCAGTCACGGGCGCATTTTCATCGTCGAGGCCATGGGTCGGCATTGCGGCTACCTCGCCTTGATGGCGGGTTATACCGGCGGCGCCGAGTTGATCCACATTCCCGAATTGCCGCTGGAACTCGATGAGATCCTGGCCACGGTCGAACAGGCCTGGGTCCGCGAGAAGGCGCATGTCATTGTGATGGTGGCGGAGGGCGCGGCCCATTCCGTGGGTGAAATCGCGGCTTACATCGAGGAGAAGCACAAGGGATTCGAATGCCGCGTGACGCAGTTGGGACATGTGCAACGCGGCGGGCGCCCGACCCATTTCGACCGTCTGCTGGCCAGTCGCCTGGGCGTCAAGGCGGTGGAATGCCTGCGTGACGGGCAGACTGGCACCATGGTCGGCTTGCAAGGCAAGCAACTGGTGGCGGTGCCCTTGTCCGAGGTGGTGGGACGCAACAAGCGGGCCCCGGCCGAGGAATACCAGATCATCCGTATCCTTGCTCAGTAGCTGTCTTGAGAAATCCCTTATTTATTGTTCCAGACGACGCTGACATGGGGCTGCCTACGCCCATCACATGAGCGCAGGACGAGTCTGGGGGGGTCATTGGGTCTCGGTCCCTGTTTGATGAAGATGCCATTTGGGTCGGCTGGGCTCGTGGCCGGTCTCCAGGGGATCGTCTCCCGACCTGTCCCGGACGTTTATCAACGCGCGGCACGACAGCCCTGTTTAAGGTTTAAGCTGCCCCATCGGCCGTACCTCCCGCCTTCCCGGTATTCTTCAAGTGCCGTACCAACCAGATGGCACGAGTGCGGCCTGGAGTGGCTTCGCCTGAGCCCATGTCGGCGAGTGCCCTACGGTTGGTTGGACCCAAGTGAACTTCCAGATGCCAAGCCGCTCTATAGGGCACTTGATGCCGCCCGCTGATGGAATCATGGAGCCGCTCTGCCTGGAAGACCGCCTTGATTCAGAGGTCCGTCAATAGATGGCTAGATGGCGCCATCCTCATTCAAAAGCGCTGGACAATCGTCGGACGCTGCCCTCACAGGAGCTTATCGTGCCAAAAACAAACGCCAAACAGTTACTCTTTCTCCTAGCCCTGACCTGTTGCGGCGCCGCTTTCGCCGACACCGACCCGACGCTGCAGCAGGTTTACACCGCCGCCAACTCGGGCCATCTGGAGCAGGCCCAGCAAATGATGAACCAGGTGCTGCGGGATCATCCCAACAGCGCCAAGGCGCATTATGTCGCCGCCGAGATTTACGCGAAGCAAGGCAATTTCTCTCTTGCGCGCGAGGAATTGAGTGGGGCCGAACGCCTGGAACCGGGTCTGCCCTTTGCAAAATCACAGGCTGTGCAGGCGCTGAAGACTGAATTGAGTACGCCCCAGCCGAGAGCAGGCGCCGTCGCTGGCAGCTCATCCTTTCCGTGGGGAATGGCTTTGGCGGTGTTCGCCGGCCTGGCGGTCTTCTGGATGGTCATGCGGCGACGGTCCTCTGGCAGTGACTATTTACCGGCCCGCCCCATGACGAACACTTCAGCCGGGATGCCCGGAAGCTATGGAAGCCCCGGCACGAGTGGTGGCATGGGTTCTGGCATCGTCGGCGGGCTCGCCAGTGGGCTGGCTGTCGGTGCCGGCGTCGTTGCTGCCGAAGAACTGGCGCACCATTTCCTGGGCGGCGACCGCCGCATGGGAAACGGCATGGGGCCACTGGATCACAATGGCGACTACCCCCCGATCAACAACGACATGGGCGGCTCCGACTTCGGGATCACCGATCCGGGTTCCTGGGATGATGGCGGTTCTGTCGATAGTGATACGCGCGGCGGCGACTGGGGCTGATTTTCAAAGGCTCCTGACGGGTCATGGGGATTTTCAAACAGCCCAAAAAATTGCCGATTCCAATCGTAAAGCCCGTGGCGAGTTGCCGAAGTTATGTTGTTTCGTGGATCTCAATCGGTGCACTGGCAACATCGCGATGTTTTATCCGCGGGCGCCAGAGCGAAAGGCTTTTCCAGGTGCTAACAATTAATCCGTGGGATAGGGCGAAAATTCGTTGCGTCGATGCGATGGAAAGGCCGCCAAACCGGAAAAGTTATAGGGTTAAATTTAATTAAACTCAATAACTTACTGTTTTTTGTTGGCCTTGGCTCTCATTTTGACTTCCTGTCAATGAACTGGTGTAGAATCCGCCGCTTGCGCATCACAGGCTAAAAGCCAGCAAGGCTGGCGTTGAAAAGGCGCCAAGAGCAATTAATCCCATGAGCGATTTTCTGCCTTTTTCGCGCCCGGCCATTGGCGATGATGAAATCGCCGCGGTTACCGAGGTGCTGCGTTCGGGCTGGATTACCACCGGTCCCAGATGCCAGGCGCTGGAAGAAACTTTTTGTGAGACTTATGGCGGCCGCCATGCCATCACCGTGTCTTCGGCCACGGCCGGTATGCATGTCACGCTCATGGCACTGGGCATCGGCCCGGGCGATGAAGTCATCACGCCGTCCCAGACCTGGGTATCGACGGTCAACATCATCACTCTGCTGGGCGCCACGCCGGTGTTCGTCGACGTCGATCGCGACACGCTGATGGTCGATGCCGGGCGCATCGCCGCCGCCATCACCCCCCGTACCCGCGCCATCGTCCCGGTGCACTATGCCGGCGCGCCCGCGGATATGGACCCCATCCGTGCCTTGGCGGCCAGTCACGGTATCCGAGTGATCGAGGATGCCGCTCACGCGATCGGCACCCAGTACCGTGAACGTTGGATCGGTGCGGACAGCACCGCGATTTTTTCGTTTCATGCCATCAAGAATGTCACCTGTGCCGAAGGCGGGTTGGTGGTCACCGATGACGATGCGCTGGCCGCGAAAGTCCGCATGCTCAAGTTTCATGGCCTCGGCGTCGACGCCTTCGATCGCGTGACGCTGGGCCGCAAGCCCCAGGCCGAGGTCATCACGCCCGGCTACAAATACAATCTCGCCGACATCAATGCCGCCATCGCCCTGGTGCAGCTGCGCCGGCTGCCGCAGCTCAATGCCCGTCGCGCCGAACTCGTTGCTCAATATCGCCAGGCCTTGTGTGATTCTCCCCTGTTACCGCTTGCCGTTCCAACCTACGCGCACCGGCATGCCAACCATCTGTTCATGGTGCGTGTTGATCGCGAACGCTGCGGTTTGGATCGCGATGAATTCATGCAGGCATTGCAGGCGCGTGGCGTCGGGACTGGCTTGCACTTCCGGGCGGTACACACGCAGAAATACTATCGGGAAAAATATCCAGATCTCTCGCTTCCGGATACGGAGTGGAACTCCGCGCGATTGTGTACTTTGCCATTGTTTCCGGATATGACAGAGGGTGACTTTGTTCGTGTTATTTCTACCATTTATGAGGTTTTGAGTGGCCGTAATCACTGAGCGCCCTCCATTCAAATTGATTTCCATCGTCATTCCGGTCTACAACGAGGAAGCCAGTCTACCGGCCCTGTTGACGCGCACCAGGGCAGCGTGTGATCAGACAGCCTGCGCCTATGAAATTGTTCTGGTTGATGACGGCAGTTGTGATCGTTCCGCTGAGATTCTCAACGAAGCCGCGAGCCAACCTGACAGTCCCGTCATCAGCATCATACTCAACCGCAATTACGGCCAGCACGCGGCAGTCATGGCCGGCTTTGCCAATGCCCGCGGCGATCTCATCATTACCCTTGATGCCGATCTCCAGAACCCGCCCGAGGAAATTCATCGCCTGGTTACCGCTGCGGCTGAAGGCTATGACGTGGTGGGTACCATCCGTGTCGACCGTCAGGACAGTTGGCTGCGCAAAAGTGCCTCGCGTGTCATCAATAAAATGGTCAAGCAGGCTACTGGCCAGGAAATGAATGATTACGGCTGCATGTTTCGTGCTTATCAACGGCCCATCGTCGATGCCATGCTGCAATGTCAGGAACGTAGTACGTTCATCCCGGTGCTGGCCAACAGCTTTGCACGCAAAACGATAGAACTACCGGTTCAGCATGCCGGGCGTGAGCACGGCGAATCCAAGTACAACATCCTCAAACTCATCAACCTGATGTTCGATCTGGTTACCAGCATGACGACAGCGCCTCTGCGCCTGGCAAGTTTTCTGGGTTGCCTGATTGCGGGTTTTGGCTTTGCGCTGGCCGCGCTGATTCTGGTGCTGCGTGTCCTGTTGGGCGCAGGCTGGGCCGTTGATGGTGTCTTCACACTATTTGCCCTGTTGTTCATTTTTATCGGGGCACAATTCATCGGCTTGGGATTGCTGGGTGAGTATCTTGGTCGCATCTATACCGATGTACGTGCCCGACCCAATTATTTTATTAAATCGATCGTTCGTCAGGACGCTCAGGTTTCGGAGCTGGGGCGCCGCAAATGAAAGTTGTCGTTTTTGCTTATCATGATATTGGCTATACCGGGATTCAGCGTCTCATTGCGGCCGGATTCGACGTGCAAGCAGTCTTCACGCAAGCCGACGATCCACGCGAAAACACTTTTTTTGCTTCGGTGGCACAACTCTGTGCTGAAAATGGCATCCCAGCCTACGCCCCGGATGATGTCAACCATCCGCTCTGGATCGAGCGCGTCCGTGCACTAGCGCCAGATTTGATCTTCTCCTTTTACTATCGTCACATGCTGAGCCAAGAAATTCTGGATATTCCCCGCCTTGGGGCTTACAACCTGCACGGTTCTTTGTTACCGCGTTATCGCGGCCGTGCGCCGGTGAACTGGGTGCTGGTTCAGGGTGAATCGGAGACGGGCGTGACCCTGCACCGCATGATCGCCCGTTGTGATGCGGGCGATATCGTTGCCCAGCAGCGCGTGGCAATTGCCGATACGGATACCGCGCTGACTCTGCACAGCAAGCTGCGTACGGCGGCCGACAGCTTGCTGACAGACATTCTGCCCAGGATGAAACAAGGCGACATCGATTCGGCTCCACAAGATGAAACACAGGCCAGTTATTTCGGTCGTCGCACGCCAGCTGACGGCGAAATTAACTGGCAGCAGCCAGCACGCGCAATCCATAACCTGGTACGGGCCGTGACGCAGCCTTATCCGGGCGCGTTTACCTTTTCCGGAGAACGCAAGCTGCTGATCTGGCAAGCTGCGGTATTGCCGTCACCGGCCGAGCAGGCGCCGCCAGGCACCATTCTTTCGACCGCGCCGCTGCGCGTGGCCTGTGGCGAGGGTGTGCTGGAAATCAGATCCGGACAATCCGAACAGGGTCTATTTGTATCAGGCGGCCAATTGGCCAGCGAACTGGGCTTGACCGCCGGTCTGGTGCTGGGGCCGAAGTCCCCGGGCAATATTACGCATCCACGTCGTAAGCGTGTGCTCATCCTGGGCGTCAACGGCTTCATCGGCAACCATCTCACTGAGCGTTTGCTTGAGAGCGGCCAGTATGATGTCTATGGCCTCGACATCAATTCGGACAGCGTTGCGCGATTCTTCGGTCATCCCCATTTCCATTTTGTCGAGGGTGACATCAGCATACACACGGAGTGGCTGGAATATCACATCAAGAAGTGCGACATCATCTTGCCCCTGGTCGCAATCGCCACGCCGATCGAATACGTCCGCAATCCGCTGCGTGTGTTTGAACTGGATTTTGAAGAGAATCTTAAAATCGTCCGTTACTGCGTCAAGTACAACAAGCGCATCATTTTTCCGTCGACTTCCGAGGTCTACGGCATGTGTGACGACGATAACTTTGATGAAGACAACTCGCGCCTGATTGTCGGTCCGATCAACAAACAGCGCTGGATCTATTCGGTCTCCAAGCAGCTTCTCGATCGTGTGATCTGGGCCTATGGCCAGAAGGCGGGTCTGCGTTTCACCCTGTTCCGCCCCTTCAACTGGCTGGGGCAGCGTCTTGACAGCCTGCAGGCAGCCCGGATCGGCAGCTCGCGTGTGATCACCCAATTCATCGTCAATCTCGTTGACGGCACACCGATCAATCTGATTGATGGCGGTGCCCAGAAGCGCTGTTTTACCGATATTCAGGACGGCATCGGCGCGCTCTTTGCCATTATTGAAAATGACGGCGACCGCTGCGACGGGCAGATTATCAACATTGGCAATCCCGACAACGAATACAGCATTCGTGAGATGGCTGAGATTCTGCTGGAAAAGTTCGACGCACATCCACTGCGCGCGCATTTTCCCAGCTTTGCGGGATTTAATGCCATGGAGAGTCACTCCTATTACGGGAATGGTTACCAGGACGTCTCTTACCGTCGTCCAAGCATCAAAAATGCCCAGCGACTGCTGGGCTGGAACCCCACGGTTTCAATCGATGAGTCGATTGAAAGCACACTGGATTTTTTCCTGCGTGGCCTGGTCGAAGCGGAGTAATTCATGCACCGTGTCGGCCTGCGCATTGACGTGGACACTTTTCGTGGCACCCGTGATGGGGTGCCACGTCTGCTGACTCTGCTGGACAAACAGGGCATCAAGGCCAGCTTTTTCTTTTGTGTCGGTCCCGACAATATGGGGCGTCATCTCTGGCGTCTGCTCAAACCGAAATTCCTGATCAAGATGCTGCGATCACGTGCAGCCTCGCTCTATGGCTGGGATATTTTGCTGGCCGGAACTGCGTGGCCGGGACGTCGGATCGGCCGGCACCTTGCGGACATCATCCGTGCCGTTGATCGTGAGGGTCACGAAATCGGTCTGCACGCATGGGATCACCATGGCTGGCAGGCTCACGCCGGGACTTGGCCAATGGCCACGCTTGAGCGCCAGTTCCGCCTGGGTGTCGAGGCCCTGCAAGAGATCCTGGGGCATCCAATTGACTGTTCCGCCGCTGCTGGGTGGCGTGCCGACGAGCGCGTTGTCGAGGCCAAGCAGCCTTGGCATTTCCGCTACCACAGCGATTGCCGTGGCACACACATCTTTCGTCCGATTCTTGCTGACGGCAGCTTGGGCACGACGCAGATTCCAGTGACACTGCCGACCTATGACGAGGTCATCGGCGATCAAGTCAGCAATGCCACTTTCAATGACCACATCCTGTCCTTGATGCGCCCTGACGCACTCAATGTCTACACCATTCATGCGGAAGTTGAAGGAATTCTGATGGCGCCGTTATTTGAGCAGTTGCTGGTTTCGGCGCGCGCGCGCGGCATTCACTTCTGCCCACTGGGCGAGTTGTTGCCGCCACTGGACACGGTGCCGGCGGGGCGGATACGACGCGCTGAATTTCCGGGACGCGAAGGCTGGCTGGGATGCCAAGCATGAACTCGTTTTTCCAGGCCGGAAGCAAGCGCCTGTTTCTGTTTCTGATCACCTGCGCCTACCTGCTGCCGGCCTGGCATCGCGGACTGTGGGTGCCGGATGAGTCGCGTTACGCAGAAATCAGCCGTGAAATGATTCAGCGCGGTGACTGGGTCGTGCCGCATCTGCTGGGCCTGTTGTATTTCGAAAAGCCGATTGCCGGCTACTGGCTGAACAGTCTCAGCATGTTGCTCTTTGGCGAGACGCATCTGGCCGTTCGCATGGCCTCGGTGGTTTCGGCCTGGCTGTCGGCCTGGCTGGTCTTCGTCGTGTCGACGGAGATGTTTCGTTCGCAGCGCAAAGCCTGGCTGGCCAGTGTCTGCTACCTGACGGGGCTGTTGGTTTATGGCATCGCCACCTACAGTGTGATCGACAGCATGCTCGCGCTGTGGCTGAACCTGATGCTGGTGGCCTTCTATATCGGTGTCCAGACTGAACGGGCGCGTACCCGTTTGCTCAGCTATGCCGTGGTCGGCCTGGCTGTCGGCATGGCATTCCTGACCAAGGGTTTTCTGGCCTTCGTGGTGCTGGCTTTGGTGGCCTTGCCGTATCTGGTCTATCGCCGTCGGCTCGCGGATCTGCGTTATCTCGGACTGGTCTTGCTCTGCATTCTGCTGGTCAGCCTGCCCTGGTCGCTTGTCGTAGCGCAGCGCGCGCCTGATTTTTGGCACTACTTCTTCTGGGTCGAGCATGTGCAGCGCTTTGCCGCGGACAATGCTCAGCACAAGGCCCCGTTCTGGTACTACCTGCCCTACCTGCTTCTCGGCCTGCTGCCCTGGTTGGGGCTGGCGCCGGCCACATTCAAGCGCGCCTGGCAGGATGTCAGCATCCGTCCGGCGGTGGTTTATCTGCTGCTCTGGTTGCTGCTGCCCTTGTTGCTGTTCAGCATTGCCAAAGGCAAGCTGCCCACATACATCCTGCCTTGCTTCACACCGCTGGCTGTTTTGTTGGGTTATGGCCTGGATGAATTGCAGCAGCAGCAGGCCTGGCGTTTCTTTCGCGCCAACGGCTGGTGCAATCTCGTGTTTGGCACCGTCTTGGCCTTGGGGTTGGTGCTGTTGGGCTTGGGATATCTCGGCGCCAATACGATCTATGCGCCGACGGAGCACTTGGCCTGGGCGCTGGGCGCCGGCATTTTTCTCTACTGGGCATGGGCGGGCTGGATGGCCATCCGGCAGCCGCAGCGCAGCATGTGGCCGACCCTGCTGGCGCCGCTGATTCTTGGGACCCTGTTCGACTGGGCCATGCCGGCGACACTGGTGAGCTCGAAAATGCCGGAGATTTTCATCAGCCAGCACCAACCACTCTTGCGTCAGGCGCGTTATGTGCTCGCCAGTAATGACGGCATGGCCTACAGCCTGGCCTGGCGTCTCGGGCGTGATGATATTCAGATCTACGGCAAGCAAGGCGAGTTGAGCTATGGCCTGGAAGCGAGTGGGGCTGTGGACAAGGCCTTGAGTCGGGAAGATTTCAAGCGCTGGCTGCCTGTAGCGCGCCGTCAGGGCGATGTCGCGCTTCTGGTCCAGACAGATGCTGATCAGCCACCCGAGATTTTGCCGGATGCGGATCAGGTCATCACGCAAAACAGGCTGATCCTGCGCTATTACCGGGCGCAGCCTTGACGTTTCCGCTCATCTTGTTGGTTTGCCTGCTCACTTGCATTGGGCAGATCTGCCAGAAGCGCGCTGTACAAAACTGGACCGGGCAGACCCTGAACTGGACCCAGAAACTGCGCGATCCCTGGCTGTTGTCGGGACTGTTTGCCATGGGAACAGGGTTGCTGCTCTGGTTGTTGGTGCTCCGGCTGGTGCCGCTCAACCGGGCGTACCCCATGCTCAGCCTCAATTTCGTGCTGGTCGCCATCGCTTCAACGCTCTGGTTTGGCGAGCACCATCGGGCGCGTGACTGGTGGGGGGTGGCCTGCGTTGTGTTGGGGGTGGCACTGATTGGGACACGGTTGTGACCTCGTCACGGCGCATGCGCGGCTATCAGCTTGCGGGCGCCAGCGTGTTGCTGGTTACCATTGCGCAATTGGCGATGAAGTGGGGCATGACGCAGTTGCCGGCGTTCGATGCGCGCTGGCTGGACATCGCCACCTGGACGCTTGCCGATCGTCCGCTGTTCCTTGTGGTGCTTGGTATCGTTTGCTACCTGCTGTCCATGTTGTGTTGGCTGCAGGCCCTGGCTTGTCTGCCGCTGAACAAAGCCTATCCGATGCTGAGCCTGAGTTACGTTCTGGTGTTTGTTGCCAGCGTCTGTCTGCCGGGCTTCCATGAAAGCTACACCCTGACCCAGGTGCTGGGCGTGTTGCTGGTGTCGTTCGGGGTCTGGTTGATCTCGGCAGCCAAGGGACGGGATCCGGGAGGATGA
>WOZT01000230.1 GCA_011620145.1 Gammaproteobacteria bacterium
GTGTTTGCGCGCGCGCCTCTGGATCGGGTAGCAGGGCGGGACTGGCTTCCGTGGATTCCAGCACCAGCCGCGAGACCCGCAGGCGCTGGCCATCCGGGGTGGCCGCCGTTTGCGGGGCGCTGGCCATCGGGTCCGCGGAGGGGGCGGTGGTGGTCAAGATTTGGCGCGTTGCGCGCTGGGTCGGAGCGTTCTGGGTGGTATTGGGATCCGATGCGCCCTGACCGCCCAATTCGTTGACGGCATCGCCACCCTGGGGGATGCCCTCGTAGTTCATCTGGGCGCTGGAATCGGGCAGATCGCCTCGGGGGCGCTGCATGGGACCCGCATTGCCGGCACCTTGTTGGTCGATCTGGGCCCAGAATTGCGGTTGCTTCGGCGGCGCAGTGGGCGTGCCGCGCACCAAGGTCACCTCCAGCCTGTGGCTTGGATCGGGCGCACTGGGGAGGTTGCTGAAGCCGATCCCCAAGATGAGGATCCCATGCAGCAGAGCGGCGAAAAACAGCGTACCGACCAGTCGGTCGCGACTGCTGATCTCGGGCGGCGGGGCGGCCTCGGTCATGGACGATTCCGACGGTGGGGACGACATGGGAGCTTATCGGCGGAATGCGGTCACGGCGCAGTCGCCTGAGGCGTCGGGCCCAACTGTCGCTCGATGGCGTCCATCAACAAGCCGGCAATGTTGAGTCCGAACTGCCGGTCCAGTTCCCGCACGCAGGTCGGGCTGGTGACGTTGATCTCGGTCAGCGAATCCCCGATCACATCCAATCCGACGAACAGGAGCCCTTTCTTGCGCAGTACCGGACCCACCTGGTCGCAAATCCAGTAGTCCCGGTCGGTGAGGGGGCGGCCTTCGCCGCGCCCACCCGCCGCCAGGTTGCCGCGCGCCTCGCCGGGGGCCGGTATCCGCGCGAGCGCGAAGGGCACCGGCACGCCATCCACCAGCAGGATGCGCTTGTCGCCCTCGGTGATGGCGGCCAGGTAGCGCTGGGCCATGGCGAAGCGGTGGCCGTGGTCGGTCAGGGTTTCCAGGATCACGCTGAGGTTGGGGTCGTCACCGCGGGTGCGAAAGATGGAGGCTCCCCCCATGCCGTCCAGTGGCTTGATGACGGCCTCTCCCTGGTCGGTGATGAAACGGCGCAGCCGCGTCATGTCGCGGGCGATCATCGTCGGTGGACAGCATTCGGGGAACCATGCCGTGTAGGCCTTTTCGCTCACGTCGCGCAGGCTTTCCGGCCGATTGACCACCAGCGTGCCGGCCAGTTGGGCCCGTTCCAGCACGTAGGTGGCATAGATGTACTCCATGTTGAAGGGCGGATCCTTGCGCATCAGGATCACATCCAGTTCGGTCAGCGGGACATCGGTGCCCGGCGTGAGATCGAACCAGTGGTGCAGGTCGTCCTGGACCTTGAGGGGTCGTTGGCGCGCCCAGGGCTGGCCGTCGATCAGGTAGAGATCGCCCAGCTCCATGTAGAAAAGCGTCCAGCCTCGGCGCTGGGCCTCCAGCAGCAGGGCCAGGGTGGTGTCCTTGGCGGGCTTGATGGTGGCGATGGGGTCCATCACCACGCCGATGCGCAGGCTCATGGGCGACACTCCGGAAGAGGGCAGATTCAGGGGGCCAGCTCGGCCATTTCCCGTGCGGCGGCCAACAAGGCCAGGCGGGCAACGACGCCATAGGTATAGAAGCGGTTGGGACCGGCGTCCGGCTCCCGGTTGAGGTCGGGACAAATACAGGGCTCACAGAACGGCAGGGGATGGAATTCCATGCCGGGGGCGTTGAGATTCTCGGTGGGGCCACGCTGGGCATGCACCCGGTAGAAGCCGCCGACCACGGTGGCGTCGATCATGTAGACCACAGGTTCCGCCACGGCGGCGTCGCTGCCCCAGGTTTCCGCGGTGGGGATGCCTTCCTGGATCAACACCCGGCTGACCGGCAGTCCTTCCTTGGCCGAGCTCATCTTGTTGCGGGTCTTGCGGTTGATCTGGGTGATTTCGTCGATCGAGCTGACGCTCATGACGCCCATGCCATAGGTGCCGGCATCGGCCTTGACGATCAGGAAGGGGGGATGATCGATGTCGCGTTCGGCATAGCGTTCCGCGATTTCGGCGAGCAGCGCCGCTCCATTGGCTTCCAGGCATTCCAGTCCTTCCCGCTTCTGGAAGTCCACCTGGCCGCAATAGCGCGAGGCCGGCGTGAGCAGCCAGGGATCCAGTCCCAATTGATCGGCGAATTCCCCGGCCACCTCGGCATACAGGTCGAAATGATGGCTCTTGGAGCGGTGGGTCCAGCCCAGTCCTGGCGGGGGCAGAAGGGTCTGCTCCAAGCCCTCCAGAATAGCCGGCAATCCCCCGGACAGGTCGTTATTGAGCAGCACCAGGCAGGGATCGAAATCCGCCACGCCCACGCGCGCGCCCTGTCGCGTCACGGGTTCGAGCAGCAGATGGGGTGCCGAGGGCGCGTCCAGGGGCATGGGCGCCTTCAAGTCGGCGCGCAGGGAGCCGATACGGACTTCAAAGCCGGCCTGAGCGACCAGGCTGGCCAATGTCCCCAAACTTTCCAGGTAGTGCGGATTGCGCGTGTGGCTCTCGGGAATGATCAACACCCGGCTGGCGGTTGGGCAACTGCGTTCGATGGCCTGGCGCATGGCCTGAACACAGAGCGCATGGCAGTCGGGGGCGAGGTTGTTGAAGCCCGCCGGGAACAAATTGGTATCCACCGGGGCGAGCTTGAATCCGGCATTGCGCAGATCAACGGAGGCATAGAGGGGCGGGCGGGTGCGTTGCCACTGGCGGCGGAACCAGTACTCGATCGTGCTCTGCTGGGCCAGCAGGGCAGCCTCCAGATGCCGAATCCGTTCCTGTTGCATGAGCGCCAGACGGGGGAGCCCGACGGGATCGACGATGGCCATGGCGAGATTCCTGGTAGGGCAAATCAGGCGCCCATGATACTGAATCGTTCATACAAGATGGATGTCACTCAATAAAGGGAAGCGCCATGAACATCATGGGGGACCGAGAGGGAGGCGAGATGGACAGGCAATCTGCGGGTGGGATGAATCACCCCGTGCTGCGGGTCATGGTGATCGACGACAGCAAGACCATTCGGCGAAGCGCTGAAGCCCTGCTGATGCGGGAGGGGTTCGAGGTCATCACGGCCCAGGATGGCTACGAGGCCTTGGGTTTGATTGTTCGGCATCGGCCGGATCTGGTGTTTGTCGACATCATGATGCCCCGTCTCGACGGGTACCAGACCTGCGCCCTGATCAAGCGCCACCCGGATTTCCGCCATATTCCCGTCATCCTGCTGTCCAGCAAGGATGGCTTGTTTGACCGCGCCCGCGGTCGTCTGGTGGGTTCCGAGCGCTACCTGACCAAGCCGTTCACCCGCGAGGAGTTGCTGGAAGCGGTCTCGGAATTCGCCGGCGTGACGCCTGGGCCGGTGACCGGGGGTGTTCAGTGAAACAAGGGGCTATGTTATGGCGCGGGTACTGATCGTCGATGATTCACCGACCGAACTGCATGTGCTGCGTCGGTTACTGGAGAAACATGGCCACCAGATCTTGCTGGCCCATGATGCGCTGCAGGGCATCGATGTGGCCCGCCGGGAACGACCGGATCTCATTCTGATGGATGTCGTCATGCCCGGCATGAGCGGTTTTCAGGCCACGCGCAAACTTTCACGGGATCAGGAGACGGCGACCATTCCTGTCTTCATGGTCACGTCCAAGAACCAGGAAAGTGATCGCATCTGGGGGTTGCGGCAGGGCGCGGTGGATTACGTGCTCAAGCCGGTGCAGGAACACGACATCATCCCCAAGATGAAAGCCGTTCTTGGATCCTGACCATGAGCGCCGTGGCCTTGTCGAATGATGCTGTCGATCCCTTCACTGCCTTGTGTGAACTGGAGCGGGCCTGCAACTCATCGGATTTTGCCTCTACACACGCCACATCCCAGTCGGTGCGCTCCTCGGGTTCTCCAAAACAGGCACTTGTTTTCGAGGCAGGCGGGATGCTGTGGGCATTGCCCCGACTCTGGGTCAGGGAAGTGATTCGCCAGCCTCGACTGACGCGCATTCCCAACGCGGCAGCGGAACTGCAAGGCTTGATCAATTTGAGGGGCATCCTGGTCCCTGTGCTGGACTTGGCCGTGTTATTGGGTCTACCGGGATCCACGACAGCGCCCGCGGTGGCGATCTGCCTTCAACAAGGCCGCCAGTTGGTGGGATTGGGCGCGCGCAGAGTGCTGGGATTGCGGCCCATGTCAGCCGGATTGCAGCGTGACGTCCCCGTGTCGGCGCTGGCGCAGCCGCAAGCCTGGTGCGGCGCACTGACGTTGGAGCAGGGACTGTGGGCGGGCGTCCTGAACTGGCCTGATCTTCTAAAGTCTTCCGGTATCGAGGAGGCGGCGTCAACGTGAATGGACGCGGTATTAATTGGCTGAATTCACGCGCGCTCCCCATGCCCTATCAAGACCCGACTTCAGCTGCCGATTCCCAAGCCTGAGTGCAACCAGAATTCAGCGCGTCGATACGCCTTACCCGGCCGGGAGCTCGATCACACCATGCCCAAGTCACCTCTAGAAACCATTCGGGATAGCCAAACGGACAGGCGTGTGTTCTCCGGCCTGCTGCTTGGGCTTGCCGGAGCGGTTTTTCTTACCCTGAGCGGTTGGGCTTACCGATCCAGTCTGGAATGGCGCGATCAACAATACCTGGCACTGATCACGGAACAACAGACCTTGACGGAACGCATTGCTGCCCGCAGCTTCGAGGTCAGCAATGCCTTGGCGGATGAATTGGCCAATCGACAGACCTTCAATGAACTGGCGCGCAGCATTGACAGCTTTTCCAAAGACATAAAAATCTTGAAGGAGGGCAATCCGGAAAGTGGCTTGAGTCCTGTTTCAAGCACCATTCAGGCGCGCGTTGACGTGGTGGCGGAAGCCTGGACCAAGGCGCAGCCCAAGCTTCAATCCCTGCTGTCGGTGCGTTCCGTGATGCCTGGCGCACGCGCCTATCAGGCCGAATTTCAATCCACATTGCCCCTTTGGATGGCGGATCTGGAAACGCTGCTTGACCAGATGCGGGTCGCCCATATCGCTCCCGAGCAGGTCAACCACACCCTGCGTCTGGCGCTGGACTTGCAGAAAATGCATGAAAACATCAACGTTCTTTTCTCCGGAATTGGCGCGCCAGAGGGCATCCCAAAGCAGCTGACAGAAACCCTGGCGAGGCTGGGGGATGGCCTGCAAGCCCTGTCGGAGGGGAGTCGCACCCAGGGTATCAGCGCCTTACCCGCAGAGGGTCCGATGCGGGACACCTTAACGCGCTTGTCAAAACGCTATAGCGCCTTGAGCCAGCAGGTCGATTTTATTGCGGCCAATGGACTCGCCTTGCATCGAGCCAATCGCGCCTCACATGGCCTTGCCCTGGATTTGGCCGCGGTGCAGCAGGGCCTGACCCAGCAGGAACTGGCCTTGCACCAGTTCATCAATGGCCGTTTCATGCAGCCCCTGATTCTGGTGGTCTTGAGTGGCATCAGTGTGGTGTTGGTGATCCTGGTCGTCTATCGATTGGTGATGCGGGTGCGACAGTTATTGGCGCAGGCCCGTCGGATGAACCAGAAAAACCAGGATGCCATCCTGCATCTGCTGGATGAAATGGGGGATTTGGCGGAAGGGGATCTGAGTGTCCAGGCCACGGTCACCGCAGATATCACCGGTGCCATCGCCGATGCGGTGAACTACGCCATCGAACAGCTGCGCGAACTGGTGCGCACCATCAACCAGACCGCCGAACGGGTGGCCGCCTCCGTGACCGAAACCCAGGACGTGGCGACCCGTTTGCTGGTGGCCAGCGAGCGGCAGAGCGGGCAGATCGAAACGACCACCTCCGCCATCCACAGCATGGCCCAGTCCATCGAGCAGGTGTCGGATAACGCCCAGCGTTCCTCGAAGGTGGCTCAGCACGCGGTGGATGTCGCGGGCAAGGGCAGCGCGGCGGTGCAGCGGACCATCGAGGGCATGCAAGTGATCCGCGAGCAGATCCAGGAGACCTCCAAGCGCATCAAGCGGCTGGGAGAAAGTTCCCAGGAGATTGGCAACATCGTCGGGCTGATCAATGACATTGCCGAACAGACCAATATCCTCGCTCTGAACGCCGCGATCCAGGCCTCTTCCGCAGGTGAAGCGGGTCGGGGCTTCGGCGTGGTGGCTGATGAAGTGCAGCGACTGGCGGAACGTTCAGCGGTGGCCACACGGCAGATCGAGGCCCTGGTGCGCACGATTCAGGCCGATACCCAGGAGGCCGTGGCGTCGATGGAGCGGAGTACGACAGGTGTGGTGTCGGGTTCCCAGCGTGCGGAGGACGCCGGCAATGCCTTGGATGAAATCGAGCGGGTGTCCAATCAGATCGCGGTCCTGGTGACCAGCATTTCCGAAGCAGCTCAGCAACAGACGACCAAGGCCGGCGAGATGTCGACCAGCATGCGAGCCATTCGGGAGGTCACCGTGCAGGCGGCCAAGGGGACCCGAGCCACCGGCCAGGCGATCGGTCGGCTGGCTCAGTTGGCCACCGAGCTGCGCCGGTCGGTGGCCGGGTTCAAGCTACCCAATTGAGGGGCATGACATGCAGCCTTCCCCGGTTTCGATGATCCCCCAGCCTGCGTCGGGCTGGCATCCCGGGCACGCACAGACGCTGCAAGCCCTGCTTCCCGGGATTCAGGACAGCCTGGACCAGTTGCGCCAGCTCGTGGAAGACGCGGGCCTGGAGCAGATCACGCTGGAAACCCTGGAAGCCATTCGTCAGAACGGGCAGCAACTGCACGACACCTTTGCGTTCGCGGGCCTTGTCGGGCCAGCCTATGCCATGAAGCAGGCGTTGGCTGCATTGGATGCGTGCCATCATCCTGATGCGTATACCGAAACTTTAGGCGATGCGCTGGCGAGCCTGCTGATTGCCTTGCCTGCCTATGTCGATCTCATGGCGCAAGGTGAGGCCGATTGTCCCACCCTGTTGCTGTTTCCCATCAATGCGCTCCGCCTGGCCATGAACCGGGGAGCGATTGGTGCTGCGGAAGTTTTTGCCGCGACCGGCGGAGAAGCCCTGATCGATACCGTGGGTGTCGATCCTTTGGCGCAGGATCCTTTGGCTCTCAGGGCACTGGCGCAACGTTATCGTCCCGGCGTCATGCACGCAATCCTGATCGTGTTGCGAGAGGCGAGTGACGCTCGCGCCTTGGCCGGATTGTCACGGGTTGCAGAAAAGCTCGAACATGCCGCAACCACCTCCACTGTCGCGCGGAGTTGGTGGATCTTGCGAGGGCTACTCGCTGCCGTTGCGGATGGCTCAGTGCCTCAAAGTGGGGTGCGCCCGGTCCTGTTGCGCTTGGAACGCCTGTTGGGTGGGCTGGCCGTGGCAGGGGAGACCCCGGAGCAGTGCGAATTGCATCGTCAGACGGCGGCCCAAGCCTTGTATGCATTGGGTCGAGTGCCCCATCTGGTTGGGCTGCCCAACGAGGTGGTGCAGACCTATGACCTGTCCCATCGGGTTATCTCCCCCGAACAGCAGGAACGGCTGCAGCGGGCGCTGGGGGATGCGGGTAGCCAAGCTTTGGCGGGGGTTGCCGCATCGATTCGGGATGAATTGCAAGTGGTCAAGGAATCCCTTGATGTACTCTCCCGTACCCCCCAGCCCGCAGCCGATGAACTCAAGGTGCTGGTGGGCGTGACCCAGGGTATTTGCGCCACTCTGGCCATTCTGGATCGTCCCGACCTCATGGCGCAGATGGATCGTGCCGCAACCCGGTTGGCCGCTTGGGCCAACGCCGGTCAAGTGGCCGCAACGGAATGGCCTGAAGTGGCGCAGTCGGTACTGGCTGTGGAAGCGGCCCTGGTATCGCTTTCAGGGCGTCCGGACACGACAGACCTGGGATCGATCGCGCCGGAGCTTCAGCTCCCCGTGGTGCGTGAGGTGCTGGTTGATCTGCGCCACATGATCGAGGAACTGGAGCGCCAGGATTCAGGCCATGTTGCGAATGAAGTGGTCAGGCAACTGGAACAGGCGGCGGCTGCCCTTGCCTTGGCCGGATTGGCGGAGGCGGGGCATTGTTTTGACCAATTAGCGCAGGCTCTGCCCCAGATGCATAAGGGGCAACCGATCATCGAGGCTTTGGCCGATGCGCTGCAAAGTTTGGCGCTGTATCTGGAGCGCTGGGGTGAACAGCCCTTCGCCGACCAGGCGGCATTGGCTGCCGCCGTGGACCAAACCAGGCGGGTCATGAGCTTGTTGCCGGTCCCCGTAAGCCCGGTCGTGGCGGATCAAAGCCCGGTGTCCGTGCCGCTGAATGCCGCCGTTGACCTGGATCTGAACGCCATCTTTTCGGAAGAAGCCGAGGAAATCATGGCGCAAGTCGGTCCTGCACTGTTGCGCTGGCAGATTGATGCGCAGGATCGGGAAGCGCTGGTGATCTTGCGGCGCGGGTTTCACACCCTCAAGGGGTCGGGACGGATGGCCGGAGCGACGGCCATCGGCGAGTTGGCCTGGGGTGTGGAGCGCTCGCTCAACGCGATATTGGAGGGAAAAAAACAGGCAGACCGTGTCATGGTCGCCTGGGTGGCCCACGCCGTGGAGCAGGTGACTGAACATCTGCAAAACCTTCAGCAGCCCTTGTCCGCAGCGGGTCAACACTGTGTTGATCAACTGGCGGCGTTGGCTAACGGAGAGGCGGTCGGGATGCCCGCCGCGCCAGCGGAATGGGCATCCGCGCCGCTTGATGATGCAGTTGAAACGGAAATTGATACAACGGCTCTCACGCCGCTATCGGCTGATCTTCCGACCGTCGATTCATGCCTGCTTCCCATGGCGGAAGCAACAGGAGTGGAATTCGCCGCTACAGAATTTGACGCGACATCAACGACCGAGACCAACCCGCAACCAGAATTCACGGAGCCGATGACGCTGGATGCTGATCCTGAGGCATCCGAAACGGCACTGTTGTCCGAGCTGTTCGAGCGCGAAGCCTCCGGTTATCTGGATCGGGTGGAAGCCTATCTGCGGCAGGTGGCGGCGGGAGTCCAACTGCCGCTGGATCCTGAAATACTGCGCGTTTTTCATACCCTCAAGGGAACGGCCCGCACGGTACACCGGGAATCCTTGGCAGACCGGGCCAGCGCACTGGATCGGTGGGTCAAGGCTGTGCTGAGTGTGGGCAAGCCACTCTCCCCGGCCCAGGTGGATCTGTTGGCTCATGGGGTGACGGCGTGCCGCCTGGCCCTGCCAGCCACAACCGAGATTGCAGTCGACGAGGATTGGCTGCAGCGGCTGACAGCCGATCGGGAACGACTGGAACACAGTACGGACAGCGAATCCGGGAGCGGCGTCGATCCTGAAATCCGCGCGATCTTTCTCGAAGAGGCGGTTGATCTATTGGCGCATATGGATGTGCTGTTTGGCAATGATTGCGACAGCGAGGAACTGCTTCCGATAGACGCATTGATGGGCGATCTGCATACCTTCAAAGGCGGCGCTCGGATGTCCGGTGCTCAGCAACTGGGCGATCTGGCGCACGCGCTCGAAACCTTTCTCGGTCGCGTGGCTACAGGCGACGCCAATGCTGAAAGCGAGCCTCGCGTGCTGCTGCGCCAGGCGCTCGATACCCTGCAAGGTCAACTGGATCAATGGGCCGAAGGCTTGCCCACGCATATTCCGCATGGCTTGCTGGAACGACTGGGTGGCGGACCGATGGAGCCATCGGAAACGGCCGTCACAGCCATGAACGGGTATGAGGATGAAACACCGACTTTTCAGCTTGGTACGGTGCGGCAGGATCAGGCGCAAGACGGCGTTTCAGAACCAGCGGCGGTCGAACGCGGCAAAGCAGACATTTCGCTCCAGCCCGATGCGACTGCCGACCTGTTGGCGTTCGATACGGTGCTGCCGGATTGGTGGCCCCAACCGCTTCCGGGGGAGATCGAGGAAACTGTTGCCGGAAACGAACAGATCCGGGTGCCGGCTCCGACTTTGGATCGACTGCTCAGCCTGATCGGTGAATTGATCGTGGTCAATGGGCGCATCGAACAACCCGTGCGCGAGCTGGCCAGTTATGCCCGGGAAATTGCCCGCACCATTGATCGACTGCGACGCCAGCT
>WOZT01000248.1 GCA_011620145.1 Gammaproteobacteria bacterium
TCTGAAAGCCGAAGGTCGTACCTTGGTGGGCCCCACGGTACGCGACGGCGCCATCATCTATGACGTCCTCGCCGGTGTTGCCTCCCTGCCCCAGGGCTGGCGCGATGAGCAGGCGCCAGGCAGCTATCGCCTCCATCGCCAAGCGGGTGATCCCCGGCTGTTTGACCACACGGTGGGCGCGCATAGCTGGAAGCGCTTCCTGCACCCCCCTCGCGAATCCTTGTTCCGCGTCACGCGTACCCCTGAGGGGACGCTGCGCTTCGATTCCCTGACTGCAGAACCCCGCCGGCTCGCCTTGATCGGCGCGCGGGCCTGTGAGCTGGCGGCCCTGGCGATCCAGGATCGTGTCCTGGGGACCGGTACCCAAGCCGATCACGCTTATCAGGCGCGTCGGGCGGGGCTGTTTATCGTCGCCGTGCAATGCGGGCGCGCAGGCGGCACCTGTTTTTGCGCCGACATGGGGACGGGTCCACGCGCCGAAACGGGATTCGATCTCGCGCTCACCGAAATCCTGGATTCCGATGGCAACGTGGGCTGGTATGTGGAATCCGGTTCAGATCAAGGCGCCAAGCTGTTGAGTCACCTGCAGATGCTCCCGGCGCAGTCAGCGGATCGGGAGGCGGCTGCAGCCGTCTGGGCGTCCACCCGCGCCCAGATGGCCAGTCGCATGGACCCGGCCGGCCTGCGCGAATTGCTTTATGAAAAGCTGGAAGATCCTCACTGGGAGACGCTGGAATCGCGCTGTCTGGCCTGTGGCAATTGCACGGCGGTCTGCCCAACCTGCTACTGCACCCGCACGGTGGATCAGGCCGATCTGGAGGATACGGTCGCAGAGCGCAGCCGGGAGTGGGAGTCCTGTTTCAATCCCGAGTTTTCCCACCTGCCCGGCGGCAGCGTGCGCGGCAGCATTGCCTCGCGCTATCGGCAATGGCTGACCCACAAGCTGGCCAGTTGGCACGACCAGTTCGACAGCTCGGGTTGCGTGGGTTGCGGACGTTGCATCAGTTGGTGCCCCGTGGGTATCGACATCACGGCCGAGATCGCGGCCCTGCGTACCACGCCGGCATCTTATCCCGATGCTGCTTCGGAGAGCGACCATGGACATCCCTGAACGCCTTGCCCGACATCCCTTCTGTGCCGACATGACGCCCGCGGTGCGTGAGCGCTTGGCAGCCTGTGCCCAAGAGGTCCAGTTTGAGGAGAATGCGTACCTGCTGCGCCAGAATGCACCGGCCAAGACCTTCTATCTGATCGAGGCGGGCCAGGTGGAAATCAAGATCGCCGGGGCCGCCACCGGCCATGCCCCACTGGAAACCCTGAGCGCGGGGGAAGCGGTCGGCTGGTCGTGGTTCCTTCCTCCCCACCGCTGGCATTTCGATGCCATAGCCCGGGTCCCCACCCGGGCACTGGCGCTGGACGCCGATTGCCTGCGCAGCGCCATGGACGCCGACAGCGCGGTGGGTTATGCCATCACCCGGGGTTTGCTGGCGGTGCTTGCCCAGCGGCTTCAGGCCACCCGCATGCAGCTTTCGGATCTCTATGGATAGCCTTGAGGATCTGGATGCCATGTCTGTTCCGGATGATGTGCTGATGCCCACGCCCTGGCGAATCGTCTCCCGTCGGGACGAGACGTCGGACGGCGCGGTGTTTACGTGGCAGCTGCAACCCGAAGCCGGAGAAGTGCCGCCGTTTCGGCCGGGCCAGTTCAATATGCTCTACGTCTTCGGCGTCGGTGAGGTGCCCATCTCCATCAGCGGCGATCCCGAGGAATCGGGCCGTGTGATGCACACCCTGCGCGCCGTGGGTCGCGTGACGCGGGCCATGCAGACCCTGCGGGAAGGGGAGGTGGTGGGGATGCGCGGTCCCTTTGGTACGGCCTGGCCGCTGGAGGCCGCCTTTGGGCGCGACCTGGTGCTGGTGGCGGGCGGTATTGGCCTCGCGCCATTGCGGCCGGTGGTCTGCTATGCCATGCGCCATCGCGAGGCCTTCCGCCGGGTGTTCCTGCTGATCGGCTGCCGCGATCCCGCGAGCGAACTGTTTCGTGACGATGTCATTGCCTGGTCGCGCCGGCCCCATCTGGTGGTGGAGGTGATCGTGGATCGCGGCGGACCCGCCTGGCGCGGACATGTGGGGGTGGTCACCAAACTGGTGCAGCGCGGCGGTTTCGATCCGACCGATGCCGTGGCTTTTCTCTGCGGTCCCGAGGCGATGATGCGCTACGCCGTGCTGGCACTGCAAAAACGCGGTGTGTCCGAGGACCGTATCCATATCTCGATGGAGCGCAACATGCAGTGCGCAGTGGGCACTTGCGGCCACTGCCAATGGGGGCGCTACATCCTGTGCCGGGATGGCCCGGTGCTGCGCTTCGACCGGGTGACTGATCTCTTCGACGTGCGGGAGTTGTGACATGACAGGGCAAGCGCCACGTCTGGCGGTCTGGAAGTTCGCCTCCTGCGACGGCTGTCAGTTGAGCCTGCTGGATTGCGAGGATGAATTGTTGGCGCTTGGGGAGCGGGTGCAGTTCGCCAACTTCCCGGAGGCCTCCAGTGACATCCAGCCGGGTCCCTACGACATTTCCCTGGTGGAAGGCTCCATCACCACCCCTCATGACGCGGCACGCATCCAGCAGGTGCGCGCCGCATCGCGCATGCTGATCACCATCGGCGCCTGCGCCACGGCCGGTGGCATCCAGGCGCTGCGCAACTTCGACGACGTGAATGCCTACCGGCAGGCGGTCTATGCCCATCCGGAGTACATCGACAGCCTGGCCACCGCCACGCCCATTGCCGCTCATGTGCCGGTGGATCTGGAACTGCGGGGCTGTCCCATTCGCAAGGAACAACTGCTGGAGGTGTTGACCGCGCTGCTGCATGGCCACGCCCCGCGCCTGCCCCAGGGCAGCGTGTGCGAAAGCTGCAAGGCGGCAGGGCATCCCTGCGTGCTCGTCGCCCACGGTGTGCCCTGCCTCGGCCCGGTCACCCAGACCGGCTGCGGCGCCCTGTGTCCCGCTCATGGTCGGGGCTGTTATGGCTGCTTTGGTCCCCGGGAGCAGGCCAACACTTCGGCCTTGAGCGAACGCCTGGCGGGGCTGGGCATGAGCAAACCGGCCTTGACGCGGCTCTACCGAACATTCAATGCCGTGGCCCCCGCGTTTGAAACCGAAGGTCGCCGCCATGAATCCTGAAACCCGCACCCTGCGCGTGGATTACCTGGCCCGGGTGGAGGGAGAGGGGGCGCTGCATCTGGAGATCGAAGGCGGCCGGGTGACCCGCGCCGAACTCGCCATTTTCGAGCCGCCGCGCTATTTCGAGGCGCTGCTGCGGGGGCGGGATTTCCACGAGGCGCCCGATATCACCGCGCGCATCTGCGGGATCTGTCCTGTTGCTTACATGATGAGTGCGTGCCAGGCAATGGAGGATGCCTGCGGCGTGGCGCTGCCACCCGCGATCCAGGACCTGCGGCGGGTGCTGTATTGCGGGGAATGGATCGAAAGCCACGGCCTGCATGTGCACCTCCTGCATCTGCCTGACTTCCTGGGTTTTCCTGATGCGGTACAGATGGCGCGGGTGCATCCGGAAGCGGTGCGGCGCGGCTTGCGGCTCAAGAAGCTGGGCAATGCCCTGGTCGAAGCGGTCGGCGGGCGCGCCATCCATCCGGTCAACGTGCGGCTGGGTGGGTTTTACCGCGCGCCACCCTTGGAAACCCTGCAAGGGCTGATCCCGGAACTGGCGTGGGCGATAGAGGCGGCAGAGGAAACGATCCGCTTCGTCGCGGATCTCGATTTCCCCGATTTCGAGGTCGATTACGAATTCATTGCCCTCGTTCATCCCGATGAATATCCCATGAACGCTGGCCGGCTCACGTCCAGCCGGGGTGGCGACTGGCCCGTGTCCGACTTCCCGGCGGTGCTGACGGAAACCCATGTCTCCCATTCCACTGCGCTGCAAAGTCGGCGCCCGGATGGCACGCCCGTCTTGATGGGACCACTGGCCCGCTATGCCCTGAATCGGGAGCGCCTGACGCCCCGCGCCCGGGTGGCGGCCGCGGCGGCGGGTCTGGGCACCGTGTGCCGCAATCCCTACCAGGCGATCGTGGTGCGGGCGGTGGAAATCCTGCTGGCCTGCGAGGAAGCCCTGCGGCTGATCAAGGGGTATGCGCCCTTCGAGCCCGCCGCGCTGGCCGTGATGCCTCGGGCGGGGGAGGGGCACGGCGCCACCGAGGCGCCCCGCGGCACGCTTTATCATCACTACCGCATTGCGGCGGATGGGATGATCGACAGCGCGCGCATCGTGCCCCCGACGGCCGTCAATCAGGCGCGCATCGAGGCCGATCTGGTGGCACTGGCGCAGGCCAATCTGGATCTGGCGGACGATCGGTTGCGCGCCCTGTGCGAGCAGGCGATCCGCAGCTATGACCCCTGCATCTCTTGCGCCACCCATTTTCTGAAGTTGGACGTCGTACGCCACCCATGAAGTCCCTGCTGGTGGTCGGTCTGGGCACTCCGGAGCGTCGCGACGACGGGGTTGGGCTGGTGGTGGTCGAGGCCCTGCGAGCCGTGGCGCCCGCCGCTGTGGCGATTCATCTGCTGCCACGCCAGGCCCTGGAGCTGCTCACGCTGTGGGAAGGCCGCCGCCAGGTCTGGGTGGTGGATGCGGTCCATTCCGGTGCGCCGCCGGGAACCTGCCATCGCCTGCAACCGGCCGCGCAGCACTGGCCGGCGCATTGGCAGGGCGGCTCCACCCATGGCCTGGGGCTGGCCGAGGGCATCGCGCTGGCCGAAAGTCTGGGCATGCTGCCGACTCACCTGGTGGTCTATGGCGTCGAAGGGGCGGATTTCGGGCTGGGGGAGGGGCTCAGCCCCGAGGTGGCCGCTGCCGTGCCTCAGGTCGTATCCCGGTTGCAGGCCGAATTGGAGGAGGTCATGACATGCACGAATCAGGCTTGATCGCCGGCCTGCTGCGGCAGATCGAGGAAGAAATGCGGGCCGCTGGAGCCCGCGAGGTGGTCAGCGTGCAATTATGGGCGGGCGCCCTCAGCCAGTTCACCGATGCCCATCTGCGCGAACATTTTCTCCATCAGGCGCAGGGCACACCGGCCGAGGCGGCGCACCTGGCCATTGAATGCTCGGAGGACCTGACTCATCCCGACGCCGCCCATCTGGTGCTCAAGTCGATCGAGGTCCGCTGAATTCATGACCGACCCTGGGATGCAGACTCGGGTGCGTCTGACCTGTCACGGGCGGGTGCAAGGGGTGGGGCTGCGGCCCTTCGTCCATCGGCTGGCCACAGATCTGGGCCTGACCGGCTGGGTGGCCAACACGCCCGGCGGGGTGATCGTGGAGGTCCAGGGCGCCGAGGCGGCAGTGACGCGCTTTGACCGGGAACTGCCCGGCATTCCACCACCCGCCCGAATCGAGCGCTTGCGCCGCGAGGAACGGCCCCTGGAACAGGAGAGTGCCTTCGTCATCGCAGCGAGCCAAACCATCGATCCTGCGGCGGCTGCGATCGCTCCCGATCTCGCCACCTGCCCGGCCTGCCGGGCGGAGTTGTTCGATCCCGCTGCACGCCGCTATCGTTATCCCTTCACCACCTGCAGCCACTGCGGGCCACGCTGGTCCATCCTGCAGCGCCTGCCTTTCGACCGGGTCCACACCGCCATGGCCCGTTTTGCACTGTGTCGGGACTGCCGGGCGGAATATGCCGACCCCGCCGATCGGCGGTTTCATGCCCAGACCCTGGCCTGCCCGGCCTGCGGACCACGGCTTGCCTGGCATGATGCCGCGGGTCGGCCGGGTCCGCTGGGCGATGCGGCGCTGGCGCAGGCGATCGTCACGCTGCGCGCGGGTGGCATCGTGGCGGTCAAGGGCGTCGGCGGCATCCATCTGCTGGTGGATGCCCGGGATGGGCCGGCCGTAGCGCGATTGCGCGCGCGCAAGGCGCGGCCGGCCAAGCCCCTGGCGGTGATGTTTCCCGATCTGGCGCAGTTGCGGCGCAGCTGTGATGTTTCCATGGCGGAAGCGGCGCTGCTGCAATCGGCGCTCGCACCCATCGTGCTGCTGGCGCGGCGAGCGGACGATCCACTCTGCGCCGCGCTGGCCCCCGGCCTGGATCGGCTCGGGGCCTTGCTGCCCTACAGCCCCCTGCATCATCTCCTCCTGGAAACCCTTGGTTTCCCCGTGGTTGCCACCAGTGCCAATCGCAGCGGCGCGCCCCTGTGCTTCGACAATGACCATGCCTTGACGGCGCTGCAGGGGATCGCGGAGGGTTTCCTGCTGCACGACCGGCCCATCGTGCGGCCGGTGGAAGACAGCGTGGCACAGGTTTTCGAGGGCGAGACCATGATGCTGCGCCTGGGCCGGGGCCGGGTTCCCGAGGAATTGCGCCTGCCGCGCCCCGTAATGCCGGTGCTGGGGGTGGGCGGGCAATGGAAGAATGGTCTTGCGGTCACGGTCGCCGACCGGCTGGTGGTGGGTGGCTATCGAGGAGATCTGGATCATCCCGAGGCGCAAACCGCCTGGGCGCAGGAATGCATGACCCTGCCGGCTCTGTTCGGCCTTGCGCCCCAGCGTCTGGCCTGCGACCTGCATCCCGATTATGTCCCTACCCGGCTGGCCACGGCGCAGGCCGAGCGAGAGGGCCTGGCGCTGATCGCTGTGCAGCATCATCACGCCCATCTGGCGGCGGCGGTCCTGGAAGCGGCATTGCCGGATCCGTTGCTGGGCGTGGTTTGGGACGGCACCGGCCTTGGCACCGACCGGACGGTCTGGGGCGGCGAATTGCTGGCCTGGGAAGCCGGTCGGGCGCGGCGCGTGGGGACGCTCATCCCGTTCCAGTTGCCCGGTGGGGATGCAGCCATGGGCGATCCACGCCGCACCGCCCTGGGTGTGCTCGCAGCGCTGGGAGAACCCTTGGATGGCGCTTGGGCATCGCGGCTGGGGTTCGAGGTTCAGACCCTGCGGGTCCTGGGACGGATGCTGGAAACGGGTGCGGGTTGTGTCACCACCACCAGTGCGGGACGGCTGTTCGACGCCATGGCTGCATTGCTGGGGCGGACCGATCCCGTGACTTACGAGGGCGAGGCGGCCATGGCGCTGGAGACACTGGCCCGGAGTTGGCGGGGGGCAGCCGCGCCTTACGCCGTTTCCTGTGTCGCGGATGGGGCAGGGTTGATCCACATGGACTGGCGGATGGCCCTGCGGGCAGCGCTGGCGGACCGTCAGGCGGGGAAATCGACTGCCGCCATCGCCGCCCATTGGCACCTGAGCCTGGCCGCGCTCATTGCGCAGGCGGTGGCGCGACTGGACACGGAGACGGTCGTCTTGACCGGGGGGTGTTTCCAGAACACCCTGCTGCTCGGGCATACGGTCCGACTGCTGCGTGGCCAAGGACGGCGCGTGTTCTGGCCGCAGCGGTTGCCGGTCAACGATGGCGCTCTCGCGGCGGGCCAGGCCGCGCTGGCAGCCGGCGTTTGGGAGGAAGGCTGATCATGTGTCTGGCAATCCCGGGACGGCTGCTGAGCCGCAGCGACGAGGAGCCCTTGTTCCGCACCGGTCGGGTCGATTTTGGCGGGGTGGTCAAGGCGGTGAGCCTGGCCTGTGTGCCCGAGGCGGAAGTCGGGGATACCGTGCTGGTGCACGCCGGTTTGGCCATTACCCGGCTCGATCCCGAGGCGGCGCGGAAGCTGGACGGCTGGCTGGCGGGAGAGGCGTGATGGCGTCCCATCCCTACCGGGACCGCGATGCAATGCGCCGATGCGTCGAAGCCATCGCCCGCCGGGTGAGTCAGCCCTGGACGCTGATGGAGGTTTGCGGGGGGCAGACCCACGCCATCCTGCGCCACGGCCTGGACCGGCTGCTGGCACCCGCCGGGATCGCGCTGATCCATGGTCCGGGCTGTCCGGTCTGCGTGACGCCGACCGCCCGCATCGATCAGGCGATTGCCCTGGCCCGGACGCCTGGCGTGATCCTGTGCTCCTTTGGCGACATGCTGCGCGTGCCGGGCAGCGGCGAGGATCTTTCCACTGCCCGGGCTCGCGGCGCCCGGGTGCAGGTGGTCTATTCACCCCTCGACGCCGTGCGCCTCGCCCAGCGCCAGCCCCAGGACCAGGTGGTGTTCTTTGCCGTGGGTTTCGAGACCACGGCCCCCGCAACGGCTTTGGCTGTTCTCCAGGCCCAGGCCCTGGGGTTGGCCAACTTTTCCCTGCTGGTCGCCCATGTGCGGGTGCCGCCGGCGGTCGCAGCCCTGCTGGCGACACCGAACCATCGCATCCAGGCCCTGCTCGCCGCAGGCCATGTCTGCGCCGTGATGGGACTTGCCGAATACGCGCCCTTGGTCCGGCGTTTCCGTCTGCCGGTGGTGGCGACGGGCTTCGAACCCGTGGATATCCTGCAGGGGGTGTTGCGCGCCGTCGATCAGTTGGAGGGCGGGCAGGCGCGTCTGGAAAACGCCTATGCCCGGGCAGTGACGGACGGTGGCAAAGGCAATGCGCAACGCCTGCTGGAGACGGTTTTCGAACCTGCCACCCGTCCCTGGCGCGGCCTGGGGGAGATTCCGAACGGGGCGCTGAGCCTGCGACCTGCTTGGCAGGCTTTCGACGCCGAGGCCCGGTTTCCGCTCGACCAGATGCCGGAGTCAAGCCATCCGGACTGCCAGGCGGCAGCAGTCTTGACCGGTCGGCTGACCCCAACCGAATGTCCCGCCTTCGGCCGGCGTTGCCGCCCCGAACATCCCCTGGGCGCGCCGATGGTATCCGCCGAGGGCGCCTGCGCTGCCTATTTCCACTACCGCGCGCCGATGGAGGAGGGATGAATTCGGACGCAAACGTTCAGGGCGCGCTGCTGTGTCCGGCGCCTTTTTCGGATCCGATCGAGATCCGGTTGGCGCACGGCGGCGGCGGGCGGATGAGTCAGGCCTTGCTGGAACGGGTGATCCTGCCGCGCTTGAAGGGGGAAGCCGCTGCGCTCCATGACGCAGCCGTGCTGCCGGCAACCGCCGGGCGGATCGCCCTGGCCACCGATGCCTTTGTGGTGCAGCCGCTGTTCTTTCCCGGTGGCGATATCGGTTCGCTCGCGGTCTTCGGGACCGTCAATGATCTCCTGATGGCGGGCGCCCAGCCGCTGGCGCTGACCCTGTCCCTGATCCTGGAGGAAGGCCTGGCGATTCCGTTGCTGGAGCGGGTGCTGGACAGCGTCCAGCGCGCTGCGCTGCGCTGCGGTGTGCAGGTGGTGGCGGGAGACACCAAGGTCGTGGGGCGCGGGCAGGCGGATGGCCTTTATCTCGCCATGACCGGGCTGGGCACGGTGGCGCCTGATCGCCATCTGCATCCACGCCAGGTGCGCATCGGCGACCGGATCCTGCTTTCCGGGGATCTGGGCCGGCATGGACTGGCGGTGCTGAACGCTCGCGAGAATCTGGGGTTTGAAACGGATTTCATCAGCGACAGCGCGCCCTTGATCGAGCCGGTTGAGGCCCTGTTGGATGCCGTGGGTGGGGAAGGCGTGCATGTGTTGCGGGATGTGACGCGCGGCGGCTTGGCGGCCGTGCTGCACGAAATCGCCCGCGCGGCGGGCCTCGCGTTTCACATCACGGAGACGGCCGTGCCGGTGGAGCCGCCGGTGCGTGCGGCCTGCGAGCTGCTTGGAATCGATCCGCTGCAACTGGCCTGTGAGGGCCGCTTCATCGCCATCGTGCCGCCGGAGCAGGAAAGCGCCGCCTTGCGGGCGCTGCGGACCTGCGCCCTGGGCGCCGGGGCGGTGACCATCGGGCAGGTCACTCAGGGCGAGGGGGTATGGCTGGAGAGCCCATTGGGATTCAGCCGTCCACTGGAATGGGGCAGCGGCGAGCTGTTGCCCCGGATTTGCTGATGC
>WOZT01000120.1 GCA_011620145.1 Gammaproteobacteria bacterium
TGATTCGTTTTGATGGCAATGCGGCTGTATTGCTGAACAATCAGTTGCAACCCATTGGGACTCGTATTTTTGGACCAGTGACCCGCGAACTGCGCTCCGAGCGCTTCATGAAAATCATTTCGTTGGCGCCCGAAGTTCTCTGACGCACGGGCAAGGTAAATCGCGATGAAACGAATTAAAACGGGTGACGAAGTCATCGTCACGACAGGAAAGGACAAGGGTCGTCAAGGCCGCGTGTTGCGTGTGCTCGCCACTGATCGTGTTGTGGTTGAGAACATTAACGTGGTGAAGCGCCATACCAAAGGAAATCCTGCAGCCGGTCAGGCAGGCGGTATCTTGGAGCAAGAGCGCTCGATTCATATTTCCAATGTGATGCTCCGCAATCCGCAGACGGGCAAGCCGGAACGGGTGGGATTCAAGTTGCTGGCGGACGGGCGCAAAGTGCGCTTTTTGAAGTCCAATGGCGAAGTTCTGGACGTTTAAGGCGAATTTGATCATGGCCAGATTGCAGCAGACTTATCAGGAAAAGGTGGTTCCCCAGCTCATGTCCCGGTTTTCATATCGGAACGTGATGGAGGTCCCGCGCATTGCCAAGATCTCCTTGAATATGGGGCTTGGTGAAGCGGTTGCCGACAAGAAGATCATTGATCATGCGATGCGCGATATGGCGCAGATTGCAGGCCAAAAGCCGGTGGTGACCAAGGCGCGCAATTCGATCGCCGGTTTCAAAATCCGTGATGGTTGGCCAATTGGTTGCAAGGTCACCTTGCGCCGCGACCGCATGTATGAATTCCTGGATCGCCTGATTTCCGTTGCGTTGCCGCGCGTACGGGATTTCCGCGGTGTGAGTGGTCGTGGTTTTGATGGGCGTGGCAATTTCAGCATGGGTGTGACAGAACAGATCATTTTCCCGGAAATTGACTACGACAAGATTGACGTGCTGCGCGGCATGGACATTACCATCGCCACCACCGCTCGGACCAATGAGGAAGGGCGCGCCCTGCTCGAAGGTTTCGGCTTCCCGTTCCGTAATTAAGGGTTGAACAATGGCCAAACGTAGCATGATTGAACGGGAAAAACGGCGCACTGAGGTGGTGGCTCGTTATGCCACTAGGCGCAAGGCGCTTAAGGATGCCATCCGCGACCCGGCGCTTGATGACGAGGCGCGTTTTGCCGCCGTAGACGCGCTGGCCAAACTGCCGCGTGATTCCAGCCCGGTTCGCCAGCATAATCGTTGCCGCCGTACCGGACGCACGCATGGCTACTATCGCAAGTTTGGCTTGGGGCGCAGCAAGTTGCGTGAAGCCGCGATGTTTGGCGAAATCCCCGGACTGGTCAAGGCCAGTTGGTAAGTATCACAGGACGAGAGCGACCGATTCCATGAGTATGACAGATCCCATTGCGGACATGCTGACGCGTATTCGCAATGCACAGCGTGCAGGCAAGGCACAAGTCAGCATGCCGCTCTCCCGCAGTAAGCAGGCGATTGCCGAATTGTTGCTGGAAGAAGGTTATGTGGCCAATATTCAGGTCGTCAAGGAAGGTGTCAAAAGCACCCTGGCCCTGGAATTAAAATATTTTGATGGCCGCCCAGTGATTGAGCATCTGGAACGGATCAGCCGTCCAGGGCTACGAATTTACCGGGGAACCGATGACTTGCCGTCTGTACTCGGAGGTCTTGGTGTGGCGATTGTGTCCACCTCCAAGGGTCTGATGACTGATCGGACGGCGCGCGCTCAAGGTATGGGCGGCGAAGTCGTCTGCACCGTTTACTGAGGATTTTTTCGATGTCTCGCGTAGCGAAAAATCCGGTGACTATCCCGAGTGGGGTCCATGTCACCTATGAAGGGCATCTTCTTTCGGCCAAGGGAAAGAACGGTGCGTTGAATCTGCAGATCCATCCAGATGTCGATGTCAGTCATCAGGACGGAGAGCTGCGTTTCGCGCCTGTTCGGCCTTCGGCCGACAAGATGGCGGGGACCATGCGCGCGCTGAGTCAGAATTTGATCAGTGGGGTCCACGAAGGCTTTGTTCGTCGACTGCAGTTGCTCGGCGTTGGCTATCGGGCACAGATGCAGGGATCGGATTTGAGCCTGTCGCTTGGGTTTTCCCATCCGGTGGTTTATCCGGTTCCCGAAGGAATCACCATCGAGACCCCCAGCCAGACCGAAATCGTGATCAAGGGCGCCGATAAACAGCGCGTCGGCCAGGTGGCTGCTGAAATTCGCGGCTATCGGCCTCCCGAGCCTTACAAGGGCAAGGGCGTGCGTTATTTTGGCGAACGTGTGGTTCTCAAAGAGACCAAGAAGAAGTAACAGGTGGCCGTTATGGATAAGAAAACCGCACGTCTGCGCCGAGCGCGCCGTGGTCGAGCCAAGATTCGTGAATTGGGCGTGGTTCGCTTGTGCGTCAATCGCACGCCGCGCCATATCTATGCCCAATTGATTGGCCCCGATGGCGCAACGGTTCTTGCGGCCGCCTCTTCCCTGCTCAAGGACGTCCGCGAGCAGGTCAAGGCGACCGGCAATGCCGAGACAGCCGTGATTGTCGGGCGCCTCATTGCTGAGCGCGGTCGCGAGGCGGGCGTCACGCGCGTTGCTTTCGACCGCTCCGGCTTCCAGTACCACGGTCGTGTGAAAGCCTTGGCCGATGCCGCCCGCGCGGGCGGGCTTGAGTTCTAAAGGATTCCGAATATGTCGAATACTGGATTGCAAACAAGTGGTGACGGCCTTCTCGAAAAGTTGGTTGCAGTAAACCGCGTCGCCAAGGTGGTCAAGGGTGGACGTCAGTTCGGCTTTACTGCTTTGACCGTCGTGGGAGATGGCAATGGCCGCGTTGGCTTTGGTTATGGTAAAGCGCGCGAAGTGCCTCAAGCCATTCAAAAGGCCATGGAGCGAGCACGTAAGACCATGCGTCCCGTCTATGTGAACGAGGGCACCCTGCAACATCCCGCCATGGCTTCTCATGGGGCGACTCGCGTGATCATGAAGCCGGCCAATCAAGGCACGGGGTTGATCGCTGGAGGTGCCATGCGTGCTGTGTTTGAAGTTGCCGGTGTACACAACGTCCGGGCTAAATGTCTGGGTTCACGTAATCCCCTAAATGTGGTGCGAGCCACCATCAAGGGTCTCTATGGCTTGCATGATCCGCAGTCCGTGGCAGCAAAGCGCGGCAAGTCGGTTGAAGACATCCTGGGGTGAATGACGTGACGGAAGCGATCAAGCAATATCGTCTGACTCTTGTCCGGAGTGTTGCAGGCCGATTGAAAAATCATCAGGCCTGCGTGCGTGGATTGGGTCTTCGCCGCATGCACCACTCTGTGGTGGTTGCAGGCACCCCTGAGAATTGTGGAATGATCAACAAGGTGTCCTACCTGTTGAGCATTGAGGAGCTTTGACATGCGTCTTAATACACTGCAGCCCGCTGAAGGCAGCCGCAAGGAAAAGCGTCGTCTTGGTCGCGGCATGGGCTCCGGATTGGGAAAAACCAGCGGTAAAGGCCATAAGGGTCAGAAGGCGCGGGCGGGCGGGTATCGCAAGGTGGGTTTCGAGGGCGGTCAGATGCCCTTGCAGCGGCGGATTCCGAAACGCGGGTTCCGTTCTCAGTCTGCGCGCGCCAGTGCTGAAGTGCGCCTGTCTGAGCTGAACCGCCTTGAAAGTCCAATCACCCTGTTGACGCTGATTGCGGCAGGCGTTGTCCCGCAGGGCGCGCAAAAGGCAAAGGTCATTCTTTCGGGTGTCTTGAAGCAACGCGTCAGCCTTCAGGGCATTGCAGTGACCGTGGGCGCCCGAGCAGCTGTTGAAGCTGCCGGCGGCACGATTCAGGAATAATGATTCGTGGCTGCTAACCGCCCGCTGCCCGATATGGGGAAGCTCACTGAGCTGCGCCAGCGCATCCTGTTTTTGCTGGGTGCCTTGGTGGTTTTTCGTGTGGGTACCTTTATCCCCGTTCCTGGAGTCAATCCTGTTGCAGTGGCGCGTTTGTTTGAGCGTACCAATGGCACCATTCTGGACATGTTCAACATGTTTTCGGGCGGTGCATTGGCGCGTCTAAGCCTGTTCGCACTCGGGGTCATGCCCTATATTTCTGCTTCCATTATTGTGCAATTGATGACCTCCGTAGTGCCCGCGCTGGAAGAGCTCAAGAAGGAAGGGGAAAGTGGTCGACGGAAATTAACGCAATACACCCGCTACGGCACGGTGGGATTGGCCAGTTTTCAAGCTATCGGCGCCTCGGTTGCCCTGCAAAACCAGGGCGTCAATGCGATTCAGGGACCGCTGTTCGTTGTGATCGCAGCAATCAGTCTGGTGGCTGGGACGATGTTTCTGGTCTGGCTGGGCGAACAGGTGACTGAGCGCGGCATTGGTAACGGCATCTCCATGATCATTTTCTCCGGTATCGTGGCAGGTCTTCCTGCAGCGGTTGGCGGTACCTTGCAGCTGGTGCGTAACGGCGAGATGAATGCGCTGTTCGCAGTGGTCATTTTGGCACTGACCTTTGCTGTGATTGCCGGTGTGGTGTTTGTTGAGCGCGGCCAGCGTCGTATTCCAGTGCATTACGCCAAGCGTCAGCAAGGACGGAAACTGTTCGCTGCGCAGACCACCCACTTGCCATTAAAACTCAATATGGCGGGTGTGATCCCCCCTATTTTTGCTTCCAGCCTGATTTTATTTCCTGTTACCCTGGGCGGTTGGCTCGGTGGTTCAATGGGAGAGGGCTGGGGCGCTTCCCTGATTCAGGGGGTGACTGCGGCACTGTCGCCAGGACAACCTTTTTATGTGCTGGTCTATGCTGCCCTGATTATATTCTTCTGTTTTTTTTACACTGCGTTGGTATTCAATTCGCGAGAGACGGCTGACAATCTGAAACGTTCAGGTGCATTTATTCCCGGAATTCGTCCCGGCCTGAATACCGCCAATTACATTGATGGCGTCTTGACCCGATTGACCTTAGTGGGCGCTCTGTATATCACCGCAGTCTGTTTGATGCCTGAGTTTCTGATTTTGTCCTTCCATGTGCCTTTTCATTTTGGCGGGACTTCACTGCTCATCATCGTGGTCGTGGTGATGGATTTCATGGCCCAGGTACAAGCCCATGTCATGTCCCACCAGTACGAAGGCCTGTTGAAAAAAAGTAACCTGAAAACCGCCGGACGAGGCAGTTTGTCCCGCTGAAACGTTTTGGTGTCGAGGAGTGTTTGAATTATGAAAGTGCGTGCTTCGGTAAAGCGGATTTGCCGCAACTGCAAGATTGTTCGGCGTCATGGCCATGTCCGTGTTATCTGTTCGGACGGGCGGCATAAGCAGCGCCAGGGCTGATCCAGCCCGTGATTGTGCTAGGTAAGAAAAGAGGCTATAATCGCCGGCTCGCTATTTCAGCCTGCGGGCAGCCAAGTTCAGTAGGAGATCGTTGAAGATGGCCCGTATTGCCGGCGTCAATATTCCTGACCAAAAGCACGCAGTTATCGCGTTGACTGCCATTTATGGCGTCGGACCGAGCCGTGCCAAGCAGATTTGCCAGGTCACGGGAATCAACCCCGCGGCGCCCGTCAAAGACTTGACCGAGGGCGAGCTGGAAAGCGTGCGTCAAGCAGTCGCCCGCTTCACGGTTGAGGGCGATCTTCGGCGCGAAGTCTCAATGAACATTAAACGCCTGATGGATTTGGGTTGCTATCGGGGTCTGCGGCATCGCCGGGGCCTTCCAGTACGTGGCCAGCGGACTCGCACCAATGCTCGGACTCGCAAGGGACCGCGGCGCGCCATCCGTAAATAATTGGCGTCTTTGTTCCTTAGCGTATCATTCACGGAACCGGCAATATCCCCATGGCAAAGACAGCACCACGCAAGCGTGTAAAGAAGCATGTCACCGATGCGGTGGCTCACGTTCACGCATCCTTCAATAATACGATCATCACTATTACGGACCGGCAAGGTAATGCCTTGTGTTGGGCTACTTCCGGTGGTTCTGGGTTTCGTGGATCACGTAAAAGTACTCCCTTCGCCGCCCAGGTGGCTGCCGAAAAGGCAGGAAATGCGGCTCAGGAACATGGTGTCCGCAATCTGGATGTGCTGGTGAAAGGTCCTGGCCCTGGCCGTGAAGCGGCAGTGCGGGCGCTCCATAACGTGGGTTTCAAGGTGCTGAGCATCACCGATGTGACGCCCATTCCCCATAATGGTTGCCGGCCGCCCAAGCGGCGCCGGGTCTGATCGACGCTCAATTCTGATGCGCTCGTACGAGAGATAGGCATGGCGAAGTACATTGGTCCCAAATGCAAGCTTTCCCGTCGTGAAGGAACAGATTTGTTTCTCAAGGCGCGTGGAAGTTCCTATGAGAAGAAATGTCGGAGTGAATCCGTCCCTGGCCAACATGGTCAGCGGCGCGGCCGCGTTTCCGACTACGGCTTGCAGCTGCGTGAAAAACAGAAGCTGCGTCGTATGTACGGTGTTTTGGAACATCAGTTCCACCGTTATTACGAACATGCGGCACGGGCGCGCGGTAACACCGGCGAAATGATGCTGCAGTTGCTTGAAAATCGCTTGGATAATGTAGTCTATCGCATGGGCTTTGCTTCGACACGTGCCGAGGCACGCCAATTGGTCGGGCACAAGGCTTTCCTGGTGAATGGTCGAGTGGCTAATATTCCTTCGATGCAGATTCGTCCCGGTGATGTGCTGCGCGTGGCTGACCGGGCCCGCACGCAGGATCGAATTCGTGGTGCTTTACTAGTGGCCATGGAAATCGGTCTGCCCTCGTGGGTGGATGTGGACGAAAAGGAACTTCAGGGAACCTACAAGCTGATTCCTGATCGTTCCGACTTGTCCCCGGATATCAACGAAAACCTCGTTGTCGAGTTGTACTCCAAGTAAGAGGGAAAGGCGGATGCAGGGCTTCGGCGCTGATTTTTTGAAACCCCGACTGGTCGATGTCCAGCGGTTGTCCCCGACTCATTCCCGGATCGTTCTCGAACCTTTGGAACGTGGTTTTGGGCATACCTTGGGCAATGCCTTGCGGCGAGTTCTTTTGTCTTCGATGGCTGGCGTTGCCGTTGTTGAAGCCGAAATCGATGGGGTGCTGCATGAGTACAGCAGCATCGAGGGAATCCAGGAAGACGTTATCGATATTCTGTTGAATCTCAAGGGAATTGCCTTGCGCATTACCGATGAGAATGTCAGCGAAGTCAATCTTATGCTCACCAAGGACACGCCAGGTCCTGTGACTGCGGCTGATATTCAGACCAGCCATCATGTTGAGATCGTCAATCCAGAGCTGGTTCTCGCTCATCTCAATGAAGGCGCGCGTTTGAACGCTCGCCTCAAGGTACGCAAAGGGCGTGGCTACGAGCCTGCGCTAACCCGACTCGGGCTGCTGATGGAAGACGATGCACGCCCGATTGGGGTGCTCCATCTGGACGCTTCTTACAGTCCAGTAAGGCGGGTTTCGTACACGGTTGAAAATGCCCGTGTCGAACAGCGTACCAACCTTGACAAGCTGGTCATTGAGCTTGAGACCAATGGAGTTTTGGACCCTGAAGAGGCCATTCGCAGGGCAGCGACGATTTTGAGTGATCAGTTGTCGTCGTTTGTTGATTTGCAATCCGAGCAATTCGAGGATCGCCATCTGCACAGCCCGGATCTCAATCCTGTTTTGCTGCGGCCGATTGACGATCTCGAGCTCACCGTGCGTTCGGCGAACTGCCTGAAGGCTGAAAATATTTTTTACATTGGCGACCTGATTCAGCGCAGCGAAGTGGAATTGCTCAAGGCACCCAATCTTGGCAAGAAATCGCTGACGGAGATCAAGCAAGCACTCGCATCCCATGACCTGTCGTTGGGCATGCGCCTGGATAATTGGCCGCCTGCTGATCTGCAGCAACGGCCCGCGGGTGTTGAAGCCGGCGTCTGATGGATTTTTCTCCCCCGATGCCGGGGGCGCGACTTTAACGGAATCTCACTATGCGACATCGTAACAGCGGTCGACAGCTCAGCCGGAACAGTTCCCATCGCAAGGCCATGCTGCGTAACCTCACAGTTTCCTTGCTCAAGCACGAGCTGATCCAGACCACCTTGCCGAAGGCCAAGGAATTGCGCCGTCTGGCCGAGCCCATGATTACCCTGAGCAAGGAAGATGGTGTTTCCCGTCGCCGCCTGGCATTTGATCGCCTGCGTGATCGCGACGTGGTCACCAAGTTGTTCAATGAATTGGGTCCCCGCTATAAGGCGCGCCCAGGTGGTTATCTGCGGATTCTCAAGAATGGCTTCCGTGCGGGTGACAATGCACCCATGGCGGTGGTGGAATTGGTGGATCGGCCTGAACCCGCCGGTGAAGCAAAAGACAGCGAATAAGAGCCTGCAATCTGCAGGACGTAACGAAAAAAGCCGGGATCTTCCCGGCTTTTTTCGTTGTTATGGGATCGACTTCCCGTGCTGAGTCAGGACATGATCCCCGTCAGGGTCGATGGGTTTGCGCGAGATAGGCCATGCTGCTCATTTCCTGGAGACGACTCACGGTGCGCCCAAATTCGAAGATCAGCCGCTCACCCTGATAAAGCGACCCTGGCTCGGCTTGCGCCGTTATGATGAGCTTGAGTCGGTGGTCATAGGCGACATCCACCAGATGAATCAAGCGGCGCGCGGCATCGTCCTGCAGTTGATCCAGGATGGGGATTCGACTCACCAGCAAGGTTTCGAATCGCTCCGCAAGTTCCAGATAGTCTTGCGGGCTTCGCCCAGGGCCACACAGTGCCGAGAAGTCAAACCACGCCACGTTTCCGCCCAGGGCGCGCGCTGGAATGCGGCGTCCCAGCACGGTCACCTCGGTTTCGCCTTGCTGCGGGTGGGGGCAGAGCCGGGAGAACTGACGGGCCAGCATGGCCTCCGCGGCTGCATCCAGGGGCGCATGATAGATTTCGCTTGCGCTGAGCGCGCGCAGGCGGAAATCCTCACCGGCGTCCATTTCAACGACTGCGGCATGGCGTTCCAACAGGGCAATTGCCGGCAGGAAGCGCTCACGTTGCAAGCCATTGCGGTAGAGATCCTGGGGAGGCACGTTCGAGGTGGCGACCAGCGTCACCCCTTGGGCGAACAGATGCTGAAACAGGGTGCCAAGCAGCATGGCGTCGGTGATGTCAGAGACAAAAAATTCATCGAAACAAATGACCCGGGCGCGCTGGGCGAGTTGGCGGGCAATGAGACGCAGGGGATCCTGAGCGCCGGCGCGCGCCGCCAGTTCGGCGTGAAGCTGGGCCATGAAGGGGTGGAAGTGGGCGCGCAGGGTTTCGGGAAACGGCAAGGTGTCGTGAAAGCAATCCATCAGATAGGTCTTGCCCCGCCCGACCCCTCCCCACAGGTAGAGTCCATTCACGGCAGGCCAGCGCGGCCGGCGCAAGGTCCGCAGGTAGCGCGCCGCCAGGCCGTGGCGAGGATGGGTGGCGACCAGTTGGTGATGGAGGGCGTCAAGGCGCTCGGCAATCCGCTCCTGGGCGGGATCAGGCAGGAAGCCTTCCTGTGCCTGGTCAGCACGATAACGGGAGAGGGGCGTTTCAACTGTCGTTTGGGTTGGATCGGGATGGGGCACAGCACGACTCGCTAGGGTCAAGGGACGCCGCGGAAGCTTCGGGAGTCGAAGGGATGACCAAGGCGACCATTATAACCGCGGGTCATGGCACCTAACGGGAATGCCTGGATGAATGGAGGATGGGGCGTGAGGGAGCCTGTAAATAATTCTGTGTAACCGCCCAAGCCCATTGGTTACTGGTAATCGG
>WOZT01000124.1 GCA_011620145.1 Gammaproteobacteria bacterium
TGGCCAGTTATGCCCGGGAAATTGCCCGCACCATTGATCGACTGCGACGCCAGCTACGGGAACTGGAGTTGGAAGCGGAATCACGCATCGTCTTCCAGCATGCCGACCGCGCTGGTGAATCGGCTGGGGGAGATTTCGATCCCCTCGAGTTCGATCGGTACTCCCGTTTGCAGCAGCTTTCCCGCGCATTGGGTGAAAGCGTGACCGACCTGGTCAGCCTGCAGGAACTGGTGAGCGGACAGCAACAGACCTCCGAGGCCGCGTTGCAGATCCAGCGGCGTCTGGCTGGGGAACTCCAGGGTGATCTGCTGCGGACGCGCATGATTCCATTTGAATTTCATGGCGCGCGGCTGCGCCGCATCGTCCGCCAGACCGCCGAGGCGCTCGACAAGCAGGCCACGCTGGAGATCACAGGCGGGGAGACCGAACTCGACCGCCAGGTGCTGGATCGCATGGTGGCGCCTTTGGAGCATTTGCTGCGCAATGCGCTGGCCCACGGCATCGAGCCCAGTGTGGAGCGCTTGCGGCTGGGCAAGCCAGCACAGGGGCAGGTGAATTTGCGGGTGAGCCGCGAGGGGTCCCAGGTGCTGCTGGAAATCGCCGATGACGGCCGCGGTCTGGATGCCGCGGCGATCCTGGCGCGCGCGCGCGCGCGCGGTCTGGTGGGACCGGATGAACAATTGGGCGAAACCCAGATTTTCCATCTCATTCTTGCGCCTGGATTGAGCACGGCCGAGCAGGTCAGCCAGATTGCCGGGCGCGGGGTGGGGATGGATGTGGTGCATAACCAGATCAAGGCCTGTGGTGGCCGCCTGGAAATCATTTCCCAGCGGGGCCAGGGCAGTACCTTCCGGGTCTGGCTGCCCTACACCCTGGCGGTGAGTGATTGCCTGTTGCTGAAAGTGGGGCCGGAGCGCTACGCCGTTCCCATGTCGGGGATCCAGGGTGTGATGCGGCTGTATGCCGACCAGTTGGCGGAATGGCAGGAGGGGAGTCTGACTCATCTCAACCATCTGGATGTGGATTACCGTCTAGTGGGGCTGGCGTCCCTGTTGGGCGTGCCGGAGAGCGGTGAAACGAAACTGGAAGGCGAACATCCGGTGTTGCTGGTGAATGTGGCGGGCCTGCATTGGGCACTGGTCGCCGACAGCTTGCTGGGAACCCAGGAGGTGGTGGTACGCCCGGTGGGTTCCCGTGTCGCGGCGGTGCCAGGGATCAGCGGCGCCACGCTGCTCAGCGATGGCGGGGTGGTGCTGATTCTGGATTTGCAGTCCCTGGTGGATACCCGCGGGAGATTGGGATCTGAAGGCCGCTCGCAGGGTGATCAAGCGGCGACAGTGGCTGGCGCGCGGGCGCTGCGCGTCATGGTGGTGGATGATTCCATTACCGTGCGGCGGGTGACTGCGCGCCTGCTGGAACAGCACGGCATGACGGCGATGACCGCCCGCGATGGCGTCGAGGCATTGCAGAAAATCCAGGAGCAGATGCCGGACCTGATCCTGCTGGATGTCGAAATGCCGCGTATGGATGGCTTCGAACTGCTCGCCAATCTCAAATCCAACGCAGCGCTGCAGGCCATTCCCGTGGTCATGATCACCTCACGAACCGGTGATAAACACCGCAATCGCGCCCTGGATCTGGGCGCTGCCGCCTATCTGGGCAAGCCTTATCAAGAGGCGGAGTTGCTTGAAACCATCGGCCATCTGACGCAGCCGCAGCGTGTTGGCCTGGCTGACGGGTCGTTTTAATGGACGTGTCGCCCGGCTTGCTTTATTGCCAGGTGCTGCCATTGGTCAACCAGCGTCTGCTGGTGCCTTATGGGGCGGTGGTGGAAATCATTCCGCTCCCCACAGGAATGGACGCGCTTTCTCCTCCGCCCGCTATGGCCTGGCGCGAGGGGACCTTGCCTGTGCTGTGTTTTGAGTCCCTGTATGGCGACGATTCACCCCAACCCGGTCCGCGAACGCGGGTGGCGGTGTTGCGCCTGCCGCGTGCGGGTCAAGCTGCGCATGTGGGCATCCTGATCCAGGGCTATCCGCAAATGGTTCCAGTCACTCCGGATCAGGCGCGGCCCTTGCCCTTGACTGAAAAGGATCGACAGGCGCCGGTGCTGTTCCGGGTGAACTTCGCCCGCAGCGAGATGTTGATTCCGGATCTGGAATGGCTGGCCCGGCTGCTGGATCAATCGGCCGCCACGGCGGCGACCTCAGGCCAGGTCGCCCCAGCGGGATTGCAGGACGGTGATGGCGGCGAGGGCGGCGGTCTCGGTGCGCAGGACGCGGGGACCGAGCCGGAGTGCCTGGAAGCCGTGTTCGCGGGCGAGGACTTGCTCGCGGAGATCGAGCCCACCTTCTGGGCCGATGAGGAGCGCGACTGAGGGCACGGGGGTCAATTCACCGATCCCCTGTTCCGCGTTGGGTTCCAGCATCAGACGCAGATCGGCCTCGACAAGCGTTACAGCCTGTGCCAGCGGCAGGACGGCCGACAAGGTCGGCAATCGGGCGCGGCCACATTGGGCTGCGGCATGGGCCGCGATGCCCTGCCAATGCGCCTGGCGCCGGGCCGCCCGCTCGCCGGACAGATGCACCCCGGTGCGGGCACAGATCACCGGCACAATGCGCGCAACGCCCAGTTCAACTGCCTTTTGCAGCACAAAATCCATGCGTTCCCCACGCGAGATGCCCTGCAGCAGGGTGATGTCGAGGGGCGATTCCCGGCGCGGCGTCACCGGGTCGCCCGTCAACCGGACCTGCCCGTCCTGGCGCCCCAGGCTCGCGATCTGTCCCGGGCATTCCTGGCCCTCGCCGTCGAACAGGACCACCTCGGCGCCCACTGTCAGTCGCAGCACGCTGCGCAGGTAATGAACCGTTTCGCTGGGAAGCGCAATGAGCGCGCCGGCATCAAGGGCGGTCGGTACCCACAGGCGAGGAATCCGCATGGCTAATCGGCCGTGGCGCGATCAATGCCTTCCCGCGCCACCGCCACGATCAAATCGATCTCATCGGTGGTGATGACATAAGGCGGCATGAAATAGACCACGTTCCCCAGAGGACGCAGCAGTACACCCCGTTCCAGGGCATGGCGATAGACCCGCAGGCCGCGCCGCTCCTGCCAGGGGTAGGCGCTGTGGCGATCGCCGTTCGGGGTCATCTCCACTGCGGCCACCAGGCCGGTTTGGCGCACCTCCCCCACATGGGGGTGATCGCGCAGCGGCGCCAGTGCTTGCGCCAGGTGCTCGGCCAAGCGCCCATTGGATGCCAGGACCGGGGAGGCATCGAACAGGTCCAGTGTGGCCAGCGCGGCCGCGCAGCCCAGGGCATTGCCGGTGTAGCTGTGGGAGTGCAGGAAGGCTTTCAGGGTCGCGTACTCGTCATAGAAACCTTGGTAGATCGCCTCCCGCGTCAGCACAGCGGCAAGGGGCAGGTAGCCGCCGGTGAGGCCCTTGCCGACGCACAGGAAGTCGGGCGTTATCCCGGCCTGCTCACAGGCGAAGAAGGTGCCGGTGCGACCAAAGCCCACGGCGATTTCATCGGCGATCAGGTGCACGCCATGGCGGTCGCACAAGTCGCGCAGCCCGCGCAGGTAGATCGGGTGGTACATGCGCATGCCGGCGGCGCACTGGATCAGGGGCTCGACGATGACGGCGCAGATCTCATCGCTGCGCGCGGCCAGCAGCGCGGCCATGGGGGCGAGCAGCTCGCGGCTGTGGGTTTCCCAATCCACCCCCTCGGGCCGCAGGTAACAATCGGGGGTGGGCGCTTGCAGGCAGGGCATCAGCAAGGGACCGTAGGTCTCCCGATACAAGGCGACGCCGCCCACCGCCAAGGCGCCCAGGGTTTCGCCGTGGTAGGCGTTGGTAAGCGAAACGAACTGCTGCTTGCGCGTGCAGCCTTGGTTACGCCAGGCGTGGAAGCTCATCTTGAGGGCGATTTCCACGGCCGAGGAACCATTTTCCGCATAGAACACGCGCGTGAGGCCTGGCGGCGCCCGTTGCACCAGCCGCTCGGCCAGTGTCACGGCGGGCTCGTGGGTGAAGCCGGCGGTGATGACATGGGCGAGGCGCCCCAACTGCTCCCGGATGCGGCCGTCGATATGGGGATGGCCGTGGCCGAAGAGATTCACCCACCAGGAGCTGATGGCGTCCAGGTAGCGCTTGCCGTCGTAATCCTCCAGCCAGACGCCGCGCGCCTGCCGGATGGGAATCAGGGGCAGGCTCTCGTGGTCCTTCATCTGGGTGCAGGGGTGCCAGAACACCTGCAGGTCGCGGTCGCGCAAGGCGGCATTGGTGTCGGTCATGGGTTTGTCCGGCAGCTAGGCGGTGGGGCTGCGGGCCGCGGGCGCCGCTTCGAGGGTTTTGATGAAGACCTTGGAATTGCGCTTGTAGTTGTACAGGCCCTGGCGCGCCACCGGCAGATCCTGGATGCGGCCGGGACGATAGCCGTGCTCGATGAACCAATGGGCGGTCTGGGTGGTGAGCACGAAGAGCCGGCGCAAGCCCCGTGCCCAGGCACGCTGCTCCAGATGCGCCAGCAGGTCATGGCCCAGGCCCAGCTCGCGATAATCCGGATGCACGGCAATGCAGGCGATCTCGCCCACATCCTCCTCGATGAAACCATAGAGCGCCGCGCAGGCCAGGATCGCCTGATCCCGCTCCATCACGACAAAGTTGCCGATTTCCAGCTCCAGTTGCTCGCGCGAGCGGTGTACCAGAATCCCCTGGGTCTCCAGGGGCGCGATCAGGGCCAGCAGGCCGCCGATGTCGTCGATGGTGGCCTCGCGCAGCACGTCATATTGACCTGCCGTGATCAGGGTGCCGATGCCGTCGCGCGTGAACAGTTCCAGCAGCAGGGCGCCTTCCTGCTGACGGGGAATGAGATGGGCACGCGGCACCCCGCTGCGGCAGGCCTGGACGCAGCCTGCCCAGGCGGGCCGGCGCTCGGCCGCAAAATCGGTCGAGGCAAGTTGGGCTTCGGCCTGGGCGGGATCCATCTGGCCGGGACGGCGCGGCGCCATCGCCTCGGTCCCTTCTTCGAGGAAGATCAGCTTGTCCGCCCCGAGCTGGATCGCGGCCTGGGTGGCCACTGCCTCGCTTTGCAGGAAAAAGGCTTCGCCCGTGGTCGAGTAGCCCATGGGGGATAGCAGCACCACGGCCCCCTGATGCAGGGCCTGGCGTATGGCGGGTGTTTCCAAGCGGCGGATTTCACCACTGTGTTGGTGGTCCACCCCGTTGCGTACGCCGACGGGCCGGGCGATGAGGAAATTACCCGAGAGGAGGCGCAGGGCGGCGCCGTCCATCGGGGTCTGGGGCAGGCCGCAGGAAAAACCCGCCTCGATGTCCAGGCGCGCGGTGCCCACGGCGTCCTTGACGCATTGCAGGGCTGCGGCGGTCAGGACCGGAATCTCCCCATGGTAGGCCAGATCCAGGCTTGCCTTGCCCAGTCGTTCGGCGAGTTGGGGGGTCACCCCATGGACCAGCACCAGCCGCACGCCGAGGCTGGCCAACAGGGTCAGGTCCTGCACCAGATGGGGAAAATCCGCGGACATCACCGCTTCGCCGCCGAAACAGACCACGAAGGTCTTGCCGCGGTGGGCGTTGATGTAGGGCGTGCTGTTGCGAAACCACTTGACGAAACGATCCATGGAACTCAGGCCGTCGCAGGCGTCAGGCAGAAGCGGATGATCAGCGCCTCCAGGATCTTCATCATCGGCGCGACGCGATCCAGTGCCAGATATTCATTGGGTTGGTGGGCCTGTTCGATGTTGCCCGGCCCGAGGATGACCGTGTCCATGCCCATGCGCCGATAGTAGGGCCCTTCCGTGCCGAAGGCCACCGCGCCCGGCTCCTGGCCGGTGAGGGATGCGGCAACTGTCACCAGGGGACTCGTTGCGGGGGTTTCCATGGGCGGCAGCCCATCGAACAGGGGGAGAAATTCCAGGGTCAGATCCGAATCACCCAGCGCAGCTTCCGCCCGGGCGCGCAACTGGGCCCGAATGTCTTCCGGATCCATGCCGGGCAGCAGGCGCACATCGAAATGCAGCTCGCATTCGCCACAGATGCGGTTGGGATTGTCCCCGCCATGGATGTGGCCCAGGTTGAGGGTGGGATGGGGGATGACAAAACCCGGATGGCGGTAGCGCTGCAGCCAGCTCTGGCGTTCCGCCATCAGGGCGCCGATGACCCGATGCATGCCGTCCAGGGCGTTGCGTCCCAGCGACGGATCGCTGGAATGGCCCGAGCGGCCCAGCAGGCGGATGCGTTCCATCATCACGCCTTTGTGAAGATGCGCTGGACGCATCGCTGTGGGTTCGCCCAGGACCGCGTAGCGCCCCTGGAAGGCCTGGCCGTCGGCCAGGGCGCGAGCGCCCGCCATGCTGGTTTCTTCATCCGCAGTTGCCACAAGAACAAGGGGCTGGTGAAAATCGCGGCGACCCAGCGCGGCGACGGTGGCAAGCGCGATGGCAAAAAATCCTTTCATGTCGCTGGTGCCCAATCCGTACAGCCGTTCTTCACGAACGTCGGCTTTGAGCGGGTCACTTTTCCAGCCCTGTCTGTCGAAGGGGACCGTGTCGGTATGGCCGGCCAGCACCAGCGCGCCGGGGCCCTTCCCCAAGGTGGCCACCAGGTTGGCTTTGTGCGGCGCGCCGGGCAGCGGCAGGATCTCCACGGTGAATCCAAGATCCTGACACCATTGGGAAATCAGGTCGATGGTGGCGCGGTTTCCCATGTCCCATTCGGCCTGGGCGCTGCTCACCGAGGGGGTGGCGACGAGTTGGGAAATGAGGTCCAGAACCGGCGGAAAAGGGGTGTTCATGACGCTCATTGTGGTGCCAACAGGGTCGTCGAGACAAGGGCAAAACTTGAACTTGCAAGGCAATATTGCTTACTGTTGCGCCCAGTTGCCAATTGGGCAAGCGAATTTGGTAAAGCATTGACAATATTAAAAACGGCGCGCGCAAACCGGAAAAGGCCTGGGGGCCGTACCGGAAAACGCCACCGCACAATGCGGCACTGGATCTGGGCCACCACGCTGGGAATGGCGCTGGGTGTGGCCGGATGCGAGCGCAACGCACCGCCAAGCGTTAGAGATCTTCAGGCCATCCGTGAGCGGGGTGAACTGATAGTCGTTACTCGCACGGCACCGACGACCTTCTACCAGGCTGGCGATGGCCTGCAGGGGCCGGAATTCGACATGGTCGAGGATTTCGCCCGTCATCTCGGGGTGCGACCCCGTTACCTGGTGGCCGGCAGCGTGACCGAAGCCTTGCGTTGGCTGGAACAGGGGCAGGCCGACCTGGCGGCGGCGGGCATTACGCGCACCGATTCGCGTGAGGCGCGTTTCCGCTTCGGCCCCGTCTATCGCCATATCGATCAGCAGGTCATCTGTCATCGCGATGGTCCCCAGCCTCGGGACATCAAGCAGTTGGCAGGCTTGCGACTGCGGGTCGGCGCCGGCACCAGTTATGCCGAGCGGCTCCGGCAAATGGCCGTGGACGTACCCGATTTACGCTGGGAAGCAGCAAACGCCGTGAATGCAGAGCAACTGCTGGAACAGGTCTGGCGGCGGGAAATTGATTGTACGGTGGTGGATTCCCCTGAAATCGCCGTTAACCGGCGCTTCATGCCGGAGCTTGAAGTGGCGTTCAATCTCTCCAGCGACGAAGAACTCGCCTGGGTCTTGCCCCGTTCAGCCAGTCAGCTTCAGGCGGAACTGGAACACTGGATGCAGGGTTACCGTGAGCAGGGTTTGTTGGCTGCCCAGGAAGATCGCTATTTCGGTCATCTGGATGCTTTTGACTATCTCGATATGACTACTTATCGCGGGCGGATTTTCAGCAGGCTGCCGCGCTACCGGAATCATTTCCGCCGCGCCGAGGCGCGTTTCGACTTGCCCTGGACCCTGCTGGCCGCAGTGGCTTACCACGAATCCAATTGGGACCCCATGGCGGTGAGTCCCAGCGGTGTGCGTGGCCTGATGATGCTGACCGCGTCCACCGCACGTTCCCTTGGCGTGAACCGACTGGATCCGGGAGACAGCATCCAGGGCGCGGCGCACTATCTCGCGGATCTGCGTGAAAGTTTGCCAACGGAGATTCCCGAGCCCGACCGGACCTGGATGGCTTTGGCTGCCTACAACGTGGGTCTTGGTCATCTGGAAGACGCTCGTCAGTTGGCAATTCAGCTCAATCTGGATCCGAATCGCTGGAGCGGCGTCAAGGAAGCTTTCCCGAAACTGTCCGAGCGAGCCTACGTGCGCTTCAATCGCCATGGACCGATTCAGGGTGAGGAGCCGGTGCGTTATGTGGAGCGGGTGCGGGATCTCCACGCCATTTTGGATCTGGCGTCCGCCGAACAAGGTGGCTCTGCTGAAAGTGACTATTTCCTCGCGGATGGGGCACGGCGCGTCGCCTACCCGTGAAGATTGACCTGGGCAAAGGCCGTCTGGTCGGGGCTGTGTATCGACCCAGTCCTTATTGCGATGCCCGGCCTGCCGGCACGGCGATTTCGCTGTTGGTCATTCATGGCATCAGCCTGCCGCCCGGCGAATTCGGCGGACCCTGGATCGAACGCCTGTTCCTGGGGCAGCTTGAGGCGGGGGCGCATGCTGCGCTTGCGGATTTGGTTGGCCTGAAGGTTTCGGCCCATATCCTCATTCGGCGCAATGGAAAGCTCATCCAGTTTGTGCCTTTCAAACGCCGTGCCTGGCACGCTGGAACCTCCGTGTTCCAGGACCGAGCCCGTTGCAATGACTACAGTATCGGCATCGAACTGGAGGGGACCGACACGAGTCCCTACACCGACAGGCAATACGTGCAACTCATTGCCTTGTGTCGCGTCCTGATGCGGACCTTTCCGGCAATTGCCACCGACCGTATCGTGGGGCATTGCCACATCGCGCCAGACCGCAAGACCGACCCTGGCCCATCGTTTGATTGGCATCTCTTGCGTGCGGGTCTTGCCATCTGAAACCAGGGTGGCCGAGTTGATTGGCTGATCGTGACCATCGACGCCCCGTTTTTCCCCTGAGGCCTATCAACGACAGTTTCTCGAAAATGCGACGACGGGCGCGGCGGTCGTCGCAGTGGGGTGTCAGCAGCGCCCCGCAAAAAGTGCGACCGATCCAACGACCCGCACGTCGTGCCAGGCGAAAATCCGGCGAAGCGCTGCGGTGAGATCTGCAACGCTGTCCTGGGTATTGGAAAAACCACCCACACTGTTGAAGAGCCGCAGCATGCCTTGTGCTTGACGGCTGTGATTCGCGCCCTCACCGACCACGGTGCTGCCGAAAAAGACCCCGCCGGGGTAGAGATGTGCGTGTAGATGTTCGATTGCCGCGGCCTTGGTCTGCATCGTTCCGGGGAGGAGATGCAGGACATAGTTGATTCCGATGGAGTCGAAGCGTTGAAAGCCAGAAGGAAGCCGTTCGGTGACGCTGGCTTGTACGGTGAGGGGGTGGTAACGGCGCAGGCGCCATGCCGAACGTGCCAGCGGACCGGCGTTGACGTCCATCAGGGTGATGGCGGGTTTTGGGCCAGGAAAACTGCAATGGTCGAGAAAATATCCCGTCCCTGGGCCGACTTCCAAATGCTTCATTGAAACATGCTGATTGTAATGCGCAAGGATCCGCGAACTGGGGCAGCGCCAAACGAAACGGTTGTTGTAGCCCACGACCAAGGGATCGTAGAGCCGTAGCGTCAGGCGATTGTAGACCCATGGCCCCGTACCGAACGGATCTTTC
>WOZT01000291.1:0-5172 GCA_011620145.1 Gammaproteobacteria bacterium
GCCCTGCTGGTGTTGTATTTCCTGAGCCTGGAGACGGCCGCCCCTGTCCTGTGGGGACTGGATGGGGTGCTCTCTATTGCGGCCGTCTATGCCGGTGTGATGCTGGTGCTGATGATCTGGGCGCGCTGGCGTCCGGTTTCACCCAGGCGGGTGGCAGCGAGCCTCTGGCTGGATTACCTGATCCTCGGATTGATCGTGGCGCATGATCCCAATCCCGCCTTGCCCACGGCGCCGATCCTGCTGACGGTCTTGTTCGGCCACGGCCTGCGCTTCGGGCCGCTGGCGCTGGAGTCGGTGCTGGCGGGTAGTTTCCTGGTGTTGCCGGGCATCATGACCCTGCGTGCCCTGCTGAGCGGCATCATGCCGGAGACTGCCACTTTCCTGACGCTGTTTCTCTATGCCGTGCTGGCCATGTATGGCGCGATGCTGATCTGGCGCAGCGAGCGCCTGCGGCGGCGTCTGGATCGCCACAGCCCCCGGGATGAAACCAGTGGCGTGCTCACCCGACGCGCACTGGCAGAGCAGGCCGATGTGCTGTTCAACCTGCATGCCCGCAGCGGACGTCCATTGAGCCTGATCCTGTTCCAGGTTCCGCTGTTCCAAACCGGACCGGATTTGGAGGGCGCAGCGGGCCTGTCGCGGCGGTTGCTGCGCACCTGCGGGGAGGTGCTGCGTTATGGATTGCGCAGTTACGATCTGGCGGGACGGCAGGATAGCGACCGCTTCGTTGTATTGCTGCCGGATACCGATGCAGTTCACGGCGCGGCGGTGGGCGAGCGCCTGCAACTGTCCCTGCAGCGGCGCCTGGGTCAGGTGAGCGGCGAGGCGGTGAGCGTGCGCGCGGTGCGGGTGCAGGCACCGGGCGACGGCAGCGATTACGGCAGCTTGCTGGCCTGCGCCCTGGAGCGCATGGATGGCGAGGGCGTCGGCGTTGCCGCCCAGCCGGGATCCTGGCCGATCGCGCCGCGCCCGACGACATGACGGCCGTCTCCGCGGCAGATCGGGCGCGACTGGATGCTTTCCTGGCCCGCCTGTGGAGCGAGCGGGGAATTTCTCCCCATACCCGGGAGGCTTACCGGCGCGATCTGACGGTGCTGTCGGCCTGGCTCGCGGCGCGGGGACTGGACCTGGCCTCGGCGGGGCCGGCCGAATTGCAGGACTGCTTGGCTGAACGCCTGGGGCTTGGCATCAGCGCCCGTTCCGTGGCGCGGCAGATTTCGGCCTGGCGGCAGTTCTATGCCGATTGGTGCCGGGAAAGCGGGCGCATCAATCCCACCGAGGATCTTCAGCCGCCTCGGCTGCCACGCACCCTGCCTCGGGTCTTGAGTGAGCTGGATGTGGACGCCCTGCTGCAGGCACCAGCCCTGGACACGCCGCTCGGCTTGCGGGACCGGGCCATGCTGGAACTGTTCTATGCCACCGGGATGCGGGTGTCCGAGCTGGTGGGGCTGGAACTGGGGCAGATGGATCTGCGGGTGGGTTGGGTGCGCGTGTACGGCAAGGGACGCAAGGAGCGGTTGGTCCCCATCGGGGAGGAAGCCCTGCATTGGCTGGCGCGCTATCTGCGCGAGGCCCGTCCCGAGCTGCTCGCCGGCCGGCGTTGCGATGCGCTGTTTCCGGGCCGGGATGGCGCCCCGCTCACGCGCCAGGCCTGCTGGTACCGGCTGCGGGCGCTCGGGCGGGTCGCGGGCATTCGCGGGGCGTTTTCACCCCATGCGCTGCGTCATGCCTTCGCCACGCATCTGCTCAATCATGGCGCCGACCTGCGCATGGTGCAGATGCTGCTGGGGCATAGCGACCTGTCCACTACCGAGATCTATACCCATGTGGCGCAGGCGCGCCTCAAGACCCTGCATGCGGCCCATCATCCACGCGGTTGATCGCGTCAGCGTTCCAGCAGCGCGCGCTTGCCGGGCTTGCCGTCCCATTCCTCCGCATCCGCGGGCGCGTCCTTCTTTTCGGTGATCACAGGCCAGTCTTTGGCCAGATCGGCATTGATGACCAGGAAGGGCGCCTGTTCGGCGCTGAGGTCGTCTTCCGAAAAAATCGCCTGGGCGGGGCATTCCGGCTCGCAAAGGGTGCAGTCGATGCACTCCTCAGGATCAATCACCAGCATGTTGGGGCCTTCGTGGAAGCAGTCCACTGGGCACACCTCCACGCAATCGGTGTATTTGCACTTGATGCAGTTTTCAGTGACGACGTAGGTCATGTGCTCTCTCTCAAAGTGTCATGCGGCCGCGCGCAAGGTCGTCGGAGGCGAAATTCTAGCGGTTTGGCCCGAAGCTGGCGAGCATGGAAATCAGCCTGGAATCAGCGGGACCCGCGCCGCACATCCAGATCCAGTGTGGGATAGACCCCATGGCGGCGGTCCCTGAAATAGTCTTCAAGGGTGAGCCGCACGGTATGGAACGCCAAGTCGTCCCAGGGGATCTCGGCTTCGGTAAACAGCGCGGTCTCCAGAGACTCGACGCCGGGCGAAAAATCCAGATCCAGCAGCCGGGCGCGGAAGAACACATAGATCTGGTTGATATGGGGCAGGTCGAAGAGCCGATAAAACGATTCGATTTCCACCCGTGCATTGGCCTCTTCCAGGGTTTCCCGCATGGCGCCCTGGCGGGTGGTTTCACCGTTTTCCAGGAAGCCGGCGGGCAGGGTCCAGTGGCCGCGACGGGGATGGATGGCGCGCCGGCACAGCAGCACCTGATCCTCCCACGTGGGGATGCAGCCGACGATCATGCGCGGATTGTCGTAGTGGACCAGATTGCAGGTCTCGCAGACAAAGCGGGCCAGATGATCCCCATCGGGAATCTTGCGGACGACGGGTTGGGCGCAATGAGGACAGAATTTCATGGTGGACGGCTTGCTGGGGCGGGCGAAATTGCGCGACGAATCGCATTAATGGTCCCACTGCAGTCCAGCGCTGTCCATCCCGGAGGGCGTGCCTCTGATAAAATCGGGCCATCATGTCGATTGCCCGCCTGCCCGATGCCCTGATCAACCAGATTGCCGCCGGCGAGGTGGTGGCGCGACCGGCCTCGGTGGTCAAGGAGCTGGTGGAGAACAGTCTGGATGCGGGGGCGCGCAGGATCCAGATCGAGGTGGAGCGGGGCGGGATCGGCCTGATCCGGGTGACGGACGATGGGGCGGGCATCGCGCCCCAGGAGCTCCTGCTGGCCCTGGAACGCCATGCCACCAGCAAGATCCGCAGTCTCGCGGATCTGGAACGGATCGCGACTCTGGGATTTCGCGGCGAGGCACTGCCCAGCATCGCGGCGGTGTCCCGTTTCAGCCTGACCTCGCGCACGGCCGACAGCCCCCATGCCTGGCGCGTGGAGGTGCAGGATGGCGGCCTGTCCGAACCCCTGCCCGCGCCCCATCCGCCAGGGACCCAGGTCAGTGTGCGGGAGCTGTTTCACAATACCCCGGCGCGGCGCAAGTTCCTGCGCAGCGAACGCACCGAATTCGACCATCTGGCGCGGGTGGTGCTCCAGCTCGCCCTCGCCGAGCCCCAGGTCGGGCTGACGCTGACCCACAATGGCCGCACCCTCTGGCAACTGCCGCCGGCCGATGAGCTGCGGGTCGTGGAGTCTCGCCTGGCCATCTTGTTGGGCGCGGATTTTCTGCGTCACGCGCTGCATCTTCAGCACGCGGGCGCGGCTTCGGCGCTGGCGGGCTGGATTGCCGTGCCGGCCTTCTCCCGTGCCCAGCCCGATGCCCAACACCTGTACATCAACGGCCGCTGGGTGCGTGACAAGGGGCTCGCCCATGCCGTGCGCCAGGCCTATCGCGATGTGCTGCACCACCAGCGCCACCCCGCCTATGTCCTGCACCTGAGCCTGGATCCGGAGTCGGTGGATGTGAACGTGCATCCGGCCAAGCACGAGATCCGGCTGCGCGATGCCCGGCAGGTGCATGACTTCGTGGCGCGCACCCTGGAAGAGGCGCTGGCCGCAGTGCGTCCGGGTCCTGATGCGGGGCACGGGATCAGCCGCATGCCGGGATCGGTGCCGGGTGCCGATCCGGTTCCGGAACAGGACCATCTGGCGCTGCGCGTTGCCGAGCCGGCGCCAGCCTATGCCTTTCCTGGGCTGGCAAGCAGCACACCCGCGATGCGCAACACGGCATTTCCCGCCGCCTTGGCACGGATCGCAGCAGACCCCGTCGCGTCCGCCGGGGTCGATGCGCAACCCTTGGGTTTCGCGCTGGGGCAGTTGCACGGCATTTATCTTCTGGCCCAGAACGCCGCCGGCCTTGTGGTGGTGGACATTCATGCCGCCCATGAGCGGATCCTCTACGAGCGCCTGAAAACCCTGAGCGCGACGGGACCTGTTCCCTGCCAGGCCTTGCTGGTGCCGGTGGAAATTCCCCTGAGCCCGGTGCAGGCGGATTGGGTGGAGCGCTGGGCGCCCCGCTGGATGGATTGGGGCCTGGAAGTGGATCGCACCGGACCGACCACAGCAAGCTTGCGGGCCTTGCCGGCGGACGTGCCGGCGCGCGATCCCGTCGGCCTGTTTCGCGACCTGCTGGCCGATCTCATGGCGGATGGGGCGAGCGCCCGACTGGAGGATCAGCACCAGGCCCTGATGGCTTCACTGGCCTGTCATGGCGCGGTGCGGGCCGGACGCGCCCTGACCCTGCCGGAGCTCAATGCCCTGCTGCGCGACATGGAGCGCACCGAGCGCTCAGGCCAGTGCAACCATGGCCGTCCCACCTGGGTGCAACTGGATCGGGCGGCGCTGGATCGATTGTTTCTGCGCGGGCGCTGAGGGTGGACCGCGCACGCCAGATCCCGGTGCTGGCCTTGCTGGGGCCGACCGCAGTGGGCAAGACCGACCTTGCCCTGGCGCTGGCCGAGCGCTGGCCGGTGGATGTGGTCAACATGGATTCGGCCCAGGTCTATCGGGGCATGGACATCGGCACCGCCAAGCCCGACGCGGCCGCGCGCGCGCGGGTACCGCATCATCTGTTCGATCAGGTGGATCCCGCTGAGCCCTATTCCGCCGGCCGCTTCGTGACGGATGCCCGGGCGGCGATCCAGACGATCCAGCAGGCCGGGCGCGTTCCCTTGCTGGTGGGCGGGACCGTGCTGTATTACCGGGCGCTGCGCGATGGACTGGCGCCCCTGCCGGCTGCGGACCCAGTCGTGCGCGCCGAGCTGACCGCGCGCGCCGC
>WOZT01000291.1:5272-9706 GCA_011620145.1 Gammaproteobacteria bacterium
GGCGCGCGCATCCATCCCCATGATGCCCAGCGTATCCAGCGTGCGCTGGAGGTTTTGCGACTCACCGGCGCCCCGCTCAGCAGCCACTGGGCGCGCGCGGCCCACTCGGGGCTCGTGCTCCACACGCTGGCGCTGATGCCGGGGGATCGGGCCTGGCTGCACCAGCGCATCGCCCAGCGGCTGGAGGCCATGTTCGCCGCCGGCTTCGTGGCGGAAGTCGCGCGATTGCAGGCGCGTGGCGATCTGCATGCCGACCTTCCCGCCTTGCGCGCCGTGGGCTATCGGCAGGTCTGGGCCTGTCTGGAAGGGCGGCTGGATGAAGCGCTCTTGTTCCAGTCGGCGTTGCAGGCCACCCGCCAGTTTGCCAAGCGTCAGTTGACAGCGCTGCGCCCGCTGCCCGGCGTCTTGGCTTTGCCGGCGGAAGATCGGGCAGTGCGGGCGCAGGCGGTCGATTATTTTGCGGCCATTCTGGATCAATTGGATAAGCGTGGGTAAGCGCAATCATGCTATGCTTTTCCGGCGCCCTGAAAGGGTGCGGAAATGTCGGATTTGGATAATCATTTTTTCAACATGCGGTACCGCCCGACCTCAAAGGCAGGCGACCATAATAACAATGCTGGAGTGATGTCATGGCGAAAGGACAGTCTTTGCAGGAGCCTTTCCTCAATGCCCTGCGCAAAGAGCGCATTCCCGTCTCGATCTACCTGGTCAATGGGATCAAGCTGCAGGGCCATATCGATTCGTTTGATCAATTCGTGGTCCTGCTGAAAAACACCGTCAGCCAGATGGTCTACAAACACGCCATTTCGACCATCGTGCCATCCCGGAACGTCAAGCTGAGCGATCCGGATGCCCCGGAAGTGGTCGACCCCAATGACGGGAATTTCTAACCCTGACTGATTGTTCCTCAAAGGGGCGTCCATGTTCGAACGCCCCGTAATCGATCCCCGCTGCGTGCTGGTGAGCTTGGACATTGGCGCGCGCGATGCCGCCTCCCATGCCGAATTCGAGGAGCTGGCCCGCTCGGCCGGCGCCGAGGTGGTCGCGCGCGTGGGGGGGCATCGCGCCAGCCCGGAGCCGAAATACTTCGTCGGCACCGGCAAGGCCGAGGAAATCCGGGCCGTGGTACAGGAGGCGGGCGCCGGCCTGGTGCTGGTCAATCACCCCTTGTCGCCCAGCCAGGAGCGCAATCTGGAGGCGCTGATCCAGTGTCGGGTGCTGGACCGGACCGGCCTCATCCTCGACATTTTTGCCCAGCGCGCCCGTTCCTTCGAGGGCAAGCTGCAGGTGGAGCTGGCCCAGTTGCGCCATTTGGCGACTCGCCTGGTGCGGGGCTGGTCCCATCTGGAGCGCCAGAAAGGCGGTATTGGCCTGCGCGGCCCTGGTGAAACCCAGCTCGAAAGCGATCGCCGCCTCCTGCGCGCCCGAGTCGATCAATTGGAGCGGCGCCTGGTCCGGGTGGGTCGGCAGCGTGCCCAGGGGCGCGCCCTGCGCCAGCGCAGCGCGGTGCCGACGGTGGCCCTGGTGGGATATACCAACGCCGGCAAGTCGACCCTGTTCAATGCCCTGGCCGGGGCGACCGCCTATGCCGCCGACCAGCTTTTCGCGACCCTGGATCCCACTGCGCGCCAACTGGATCTGGGTACCCTGCGCGTGGTGCTGGTCGATACGGTGGGCTTCGTGCGCGATTTGCCGCACGAACTGGTGGCCGCATTCCGTGCCACGCTGGAGGAAACCCGTCAGGCGGATTTGCTGTTGCAGGTGGTCGATGCCAGTGATCCGGAGGCGGATCTGCAACAGGCCGCGGTTGCCGAAGTCCTTGCGCAAATCGAGGCGGATGAGATTCCGCGCTTGATGGTCTTCAACAAGATCGATCTGGTTGATTGGCCCGCCGAGATCCGCCGCGATGGGATGGGCGATCCCGTGGCGGTACATCTTTCAGCACATACCGGCGCGGGCCTGGAAGAACTGCGATCCGCTATTCAGCAGTATTTCCAGGGGCGCAGTGCATGTCAGTGGCTGCACCTGGCGCATGCCGAAGGTGGGATTCGGGCACGCCTGTATGCGGCGGGCGCGGTACGCGCCGAACGCATCGAGGACGATGGCTGGTGGCTGCAGGTGGAAGGCCCACCCGATCGCCTGGCGGAAATGATTCGAAAGCCTGTCGACGGGGGCCTTGCGGTTGCCCCTGCGACAGGTCATCCCTAGAATGCCTCGGGCATGCGCACGGGGAGCCGACGGCTTCCCCAACCTACGGTGGGAGACGGTTTTTCATGGCGTGGAATGAACCGGGAGGACGCGATCCCTGGGGAGGGCAAGATCGCAAGCCGGGTGGCCCGCCCGACCTCGACGAGGTGCTGCGCAAGCTGCGTCAGCGTCTGCCCAGTTGGGGCGGCCGAGGTGGTGGTGGCAGCGGCAGGAACAACACGGCTGGCGCTGGCTTGGCCTTGGCGGCCGTGTTGGTGCTGTGGTTGCTATCGGGCTTTTACATCATCGATCCGGCCGAGCGTGGCGTGGTCCTGCGTTTTGGCCAATTTCAACGCATCACCATGGAGGGGCCGCGTTGGCATCTGCCTTATCCCCTTGAACGGGTTGAGAAGATTAATGTCGACAGCATCCGCACCAGCACCCACAAAGGGCTGATGCTCACCCGCGATGAGAACATCGTGAATGTGGAAGTGGCGGTGCAGTATCGCGTCGCCGATGCCCAGCATTTTCTGTTCAATGTGCGCGATCCGGAAGGAACTCTGCGCGATGCCACCATCAGTGCGGTGCGTGAAGTGGTCGGCGCCAGCGCAATGGACTTCATTCTGGGCGAAGGTCGCAGCGAAGTGGCCACGCGCACCCAGGAATTGCTCCAAAAGACGCTGGATAACTATGGCACGGGCCTGGTCGTGACATCCGTCAACCTCCAGGACGCCCAACCGCCCGAGCAGGTGCAATCAGCTTTTGAGGACGCCATCAAGGCCCGCGAAGACAAGCAGCGCATCATCAACGAAGCCTATGCCCATGCCAACGCTATCCTGCCCCAGGCTCGTGGCGCATCGGCACGCCAGCTTGAGGAGGCGCAGGCCTACCGCGAACGGCGCGTCGCGGAGGCGCAGGGGGAGGCTGATCGTTTTCTGGCGCTGGCGGGTGAATATCGCCTGGCGCCCGAGGTGACTCGGCGTCGGCTGTATCTGGAAACCATGGAGCGCCTGCTGGCAGCCAACCCCAAGGTGGTGGTCGATACGGGCGGCGGCAATAACGTGATGTACCTGCCGTTGGATCGCTGGCTGAAGGATACCCCCTCGCATGCTGACACCACGCTGCCCCAGGGCACGGCGCCAGCGTTGCCGGAGTCTGCCGCCCGGCGTTCGATCCAGGAGCAACAGTCCGGTTACGACCGCAGCGGCCGGGGGAAAGTGCGATGAAAGGAATGGGCATGATGGCTGGCGCGCTCCTGCTGCTGGCCCTGCTGGTGGCTTCCAGCGCGTTTTATGTGGTGGATCTCCGGGATCGCGCCATTCTGCTCCGCTTGGGCGAGATGGTGGAAACCGATCTGCCGCCCGGACTCCATGTCAAATTGCCCATGCTGGATGTGGCGCGCACTTTTGATGGCCGCTTGCAGACGCTCGATATTGCGCCAGAACGCTTTCTGACACTGGAGAAGAAAAATCTCATCGTCGATTTCTACGTCAAATGGCGCATCGACGATGTGGCGCGTTACTACCGCGCGACGGGTGGGAGCGAGTTCGTCGCCGCACAGCGTCTGGAACAGATCGTGAAGGACGGACTGCGCAGTGAGTTCGGACGGCGCACGGTGCAGGAGGCGGTGTCCGGGGATCGGGTCCAGTTGGTGCAGACCATGACCGCCCTGGCCAGTCGGCAGAGTCAGGAACTAGGCGTGGAAGTAAAGGAAGTGCGCATCAAACGCATGGACCTGCCCAATGAGGTGAGCAGTTCGGTGTTTGCGCGCATGGAGGCTGAACGCGCCCGCACGGCCCGTGAATTGCGGGCCGAGGGCGAGGAAGCCGCCGAGGGCGTGCGCGCGGAAGCTGAGCGCCAGCGCGAAGTGATGTTGGCGGAAGCTTATCGGGACTCCGAGCGGCTGCGCGGGGAAGGCGATCGGGTGGCGGCGGAGACGTTTGCCAAGGCACACCTGACTGCGCCGGAATTCTATGCCTTCTACCGTAGTCTGCAGGCCTATCGGGAGGCCCTGGGTGGGGGTGACACCACGATGGTGCTCTCCACCGACAGCGAGTTTTTCCGCTATTTCAGATCGTTGCCTGCGCCGCCGAATGCGCCGGTCGCCCGCTGAGTCCGCTATGCCAGAGGATTTGATCGCCGCGTTTGGTTTGGTTCTGGTATTGGAGGGCGTCTTGCCCATGGCTGCGCCCCGCTTCTGGCAACGCGGGCTGAACCAGCTCAGCCTGTTGCCGCCCCATGTGGTCC
>WOZT01000211.1:0-3063 GCA_011620145.1 Gammaproteobacteria bacterium
GTGGAATACGCAGCCAAAAGCGGCAGCCCTGAAAAACAGCGCGTTGCCTGTGTGATCGTGGGGGTCTTCGAGCACCGCCGGCTTTCCGATGCCGCGGAAACCCTGGACAAGGCCAGTGGCGGCGTACTCGGTGGCATCCTGCGGCGCGGCGACATGGACGGCAAGCCGGAACAGACGCTGCTGCTGCACAACCTTCCCAATACCTTGTGCGATCGGGTGTTGCTGGTCGGTTGTGGCAAGGAACGGGAATTCGACGATGCCCGCTATCGCCAGGCGAGCCGTGCGGCCCTGCGCGCCCTCCGCCGCAGTGGCGCACGTGATGTCACCACCTATCTGACCGAACTACCGGTGCGTGGCCGCGATCTCGGCTGGAAAGTGCGCGAAACCGTGGTGGCCTGCGAGGAACTGCGCTACCGCTTTCATGCTCCCAAGGAAGAAGACGGCCCCGATACCCGGCTGCGCAGCCTGACCGTGGGGGTGGAGAGCCGCCGCGACCTGGATGAGGCCGAAGCGACCCTTCTCACCGCCCAGGCGACCACGGCCGGCACCCTGCTGGCGCGCCATCTGGGCAACCTGCCGCCCAATGTCTGCACGCCGTCCTACCTGGCTGACCAGGCGCTGGCGCTGGCCGCAGACGATCCGGCAATCACCGTCCAGATCCTGGAAACGGCGGACATGGAGGCCCTGGGCATGGGCGCCCTGCTGTCGGTGGCACGAGGCAGTCGCCAACCGCCCAAACTCATCGTGCTGGAATATGGCGCCGAGACGCACAAAAACCGCCCCGTCGTGCTGGTCGGTAAAGGTGTCACCTTCGATTCGGGAGGGATTTCCCTCAAGCCCGGCGCGGCCATGGACGAGATGAAATTCGACATGTGCGGCGCCGCCAGCGTATTGGGCACCTTCAAGGCGGTCTCCCAGCTCAAGCTGCCGATCCACTTGGTGGGCATCATTCCGAGCAGCGAAAACCTGCCCGACGGCAACGCCAGCAAGCCGGGCGACATCGTCACCAGCATGTCCGGGAAAACCATCGAGATCCTGAACACCGACGCCGAGGGACGCCTGCTGCTGTGTGACGCCCTCACCTACGCCAAACGCTACGAGCCCCAGGTCATCATCGACATCGCCACCCTCACCGGCGCCTGTGTCATCGCCCTGGGCAGCCACGCCAGCGGCCTGTTCAGCAATGACTCCGCCCTCGCCAAGGCGCTGCTGGCCGCCGGTGAAGTCACCGGCGACCGGGCATGGCAGATGCCCTTGTGGCCCGAGTACCAAAAGCAACTGGACAGCAATTTCGCCGACATGGCCAACATCGGCGGCCGCGAGGCGGGCAGCGTCACCGCCGCCTGTTTTCTGTGGCGCTTCGTGGAAGACCAGCGCTGGGCCCACCTGGATATCGCCGGCACCGCCTGGAAATCCGGCAAGGACAAGGGCGCCACGGGCCGGCCCGTACCGCTCCTGGTCGAATACCTGCGGCAACAGGTGGCGTAAGACCATGACCCAAGTCGGGTTTTATCTCCTGGAAGACATCGAGCCTCAGCGTATCCAGCACACCGCCTGCCGCCTCATCAACAAGGCTTATCGGCAGGGGCTGGGCGTCTATGTGCATGCCGCCTCCCCCGAGGGGGTCGCCGAAATCGATCAACTGCTGTGGACCTTCCGCCAGGGCAGCTTCGTGCCTCATGTGGCGCTGGCGCAGGAAGACGGCGTCAGTCCGGTGCTGGTCGGGTGCGACGCCGAGCCACCGACGCGATTGAGCGATGTGCTGGTGAACCTGACCGACCAGATCCCGCTGTTCTTCAGCCGTTTCGAGCGCGTGGTGGAAATCATCGGCGCCACCGAAACCCTGCGCACGGCGGGGCGGGAACGCTACCGCTTCTACCGCGACCGGGGCTATACCCTGCAGACCCACACCCTCGCCGCCTGAACGCGCCGCCACGGCCCTGACCTTCGAGTAAACATGGACAAGTCCTACGAACCCAACGCCATCGAGTCGCGCTGGTATGCCTTCTGGGAAGCCAACGGCCATTTCCGCCCCGATCTGGCGCAAACAGCCGAACCGCCCTACTGCATCATGATCCCGCCGCCCAACGTCACCGGCACCCTGCACATGGGCCACGCCTTTCAGGACACCCTGATGGACGTGCTGACCCGCTACCACCGCATGCGCGGCGCGCCGACGCTGTGGCAACCGGGGACCGACCATGCCGGCATCGCCACCCAGATGGTGGTGGAGCGGCAACTGGCCGCGCAGGGGCAGTCGCGGCATGACCTGGGACGGGAAGCCTTCGTCGAACGGGTGTGGGACTGGAAGGCCGAATCGGGCAACACCATCTCGCGCCAATTGCGGCGCATGGGTGCCTCCTGCGACTGGTCGCGCGAGCGCTTCACCATGGACGCGGGGCTGTCGGCGGCAGTCACCGCGGTGTTCGTGCGCCTGCATGAGCAGGGATTGATCTATCGCGGCAAGCGGCTGGTGAACTGGGATCCGGTGCTGCACACCGCCATTTCCGATCTGGAGGTGGTGAGCGAAGAGGAAAACGGCTCGCTGTGGCACATCCGCTATCCGCTGGCCGACGCGGATGGCCGACCGACGGATGCCTTTCTGGTGGTGGCGACCACTCGTCCCGAAACCCTGCTGGGCGACACCGCCGTGGCCGTGCATCCAGAGGATGAGCGCTATCGCCACCTGATCGGCCAACAGGTCTGGCTGCCGCTGGCCGAGCGGCTGATCCCCATCATCGCCGACGACTACGTCGACCCGGCCTTCGGCACCGGCTGCGTCAAGATCACCCCGGCGCATGACTTCAACGATTACGCCGTCGGCCAGCGTCACGATTTGGCGCAGATCAACGTGTTCACCATCGATGCCCGCATCAATGAACGGGCGCCGGTCGCCTATCGCGGGCTGGATCGCTTCGAAGCGCGCAAGCACATCGTCGCGGACCTCGAAGCCGCCGGCCTGCTCGATTCGGTCAAGGCGCACAAGCTGATGGTGCCGCGCGGCGATCGCAGCGGCGCGGTCATCGAGCCCTATCTCACCGACCAGTGGTATGTCGATCTGAC